>CAVWCJ010000003.1:900000-1106826 GCA_963753465.1 uncultured Chloroflexia bacterium | reverse complement strand
CGCAGAACGCCAGCGGATCCTGGCCCTGGCCCAAGACCTCCCTGCTATTTGGCAAGCCCCCACCACCTGCCGCGCTGAACGCAAGCAACTGCTGCGCTTCTTGATCAAGGATGTGACTTTAACCCGACAGAATAAATCCATCCAAATCAATATTCGCTGGCAAACCGAAGCAGTCACCACTACGGAAGTAGCTCGCCGCCCTAAATCCTATGAGCTCCGCCGCACCCAACCCACTATCGTCGAGCGTGTACGCTCGCTTGCCCTTGACCATACCGATCGGCAGATCGCCGACCTGCTGAACCAGGATGGTTTGGTTCCCGGGTTAGGCGGTACCTTTACGGCCAGAAAAAGTCTCCTGGATCCGGTATGCTTATCAGATCCCCAGCAATTGCCCAAAGGCCCCCGAGCTCTGTGCCACCGGCCAACGCGGGGACGGGCGCTATTCTGCCCGAAGGGCCGCTCAATTGCTGAACGTGAATGTCTCAACCATCGCAGATTGGTGCCAAGCTGGTATCCTGGATAATATCCAAGAAACACCCCATGGCCCACGCTGGATCAGCTTGACCCCAGAAAGGATTACCGCCCTGCGCAAACCCGTTCAACGTCGTTGGCAAAAATACCTTCCAGCCTAATCACTTTGTAGTACACTTCTTATGCAAGAATTTACCCTTGGCTTATCAACATCAGCCACAATCCCCAACCCTTCTGTATGAGGTGCAGTGTGAATACCACGTCGGTATTCCCAACTGCCTCACCCCTCCATCCGGCTTGGGTATCTCTACCCGCCTCACGGGGCTTGGCCGATACTTCCCGCTTTCAAGAGCCTCCCGCACTTCCAACCAGTGCAGTTTCAGGTAGCCGGACAGGTTTTGCACTTCCATCCCGTCTACTCCCGCCGCTCCTTTGTTGCTCTCTACTCGCTTCAGTGCAGTCCGCAGGTTCTCACCTTCGAACACCGCTTCCCACACCGCCACGTCGGATTTTCCGCTGTCTCGTGCCAGGAACGGCTCGGCGCTCTGCTCCACTCCCGCAGGCTTCACCTGCTTCGTCGGTTCAGTAGTCCCTTTATCCAAGGGTTTCTGCCTTCCTCGCTCGTTCCCTGAACTGCTCACCGTACTCATCCTCTCATTGTTCGGCCCTTCCCAGCGGATTCCTATCTCCTAGCTGGTACATTATGGCCTCGGCTGACTCCTGCCGTCTCAGCCTGACCTCGCGATCAGGGTTACCTTCCGGCTTGTCGGCAGGTCTCCCCAGGTAAGAACGTTGACTTTCCCTGCATCCCTGTCTCATTTACTGCTTCGGCCCTTGATTGCCTCGGGCTTCGCTGTCTCGTGCCAACTCGCCCAGCCTCGCAGCCTCTTATGAGCTTCTTGTTCATCAGGTCGCAGGTTTGCCTCCAGCTTCCTTCAGACCTCACCTCACGGTGACGCCCTTGCTCTCGGCTAATGGTTGGCGCAATCAGCCTCCATAAAGGTCTCTCACCTTCTAGCCAACGCCCATGCTGGGCGCACACGAAGAGACAGGCATCCCGGATGCCTGTCTCTTCTTCACAAGGGAGAAGAAATTGAATGTCCTCTTGGATGGGGTCAATACCGCCTCACCCAGGAGAAACTGCACGAAATGTCCTCACGGAGCCCATTTGATTGAGGGGTTGATATTGGCGGTCCAGTTAAAGATCGCCTGGTTGTCCCACTGGTCGCCGGAGCCGGAAATATTATTCGGATCCCAGCCGTTGCCGGGAGTGGCCACCCAGGTCGGTTCCCAGTAGAAGACACCGATGGCACCGCCGGATTTCGCCGCGGCTTGAACGGCGCTGAAGTTGCTGGCCTGTCCGGCCCAGGTTGCCGGATAACCCGAGCAGGGGGTCGAGGAAGTGATTACATTGGCCGTAGAATCTGCATTGGCACTCGTGAAGGGATAGGCCGTTTCAGCAAGAATTACGGGCTTGCCGTAGCGCGAGATCATATCCGCCACGACGCTGGTCATGTTCGACATCGAACCATGCCAGTAGCAGTAGTACGACAGGCCGGTAATGTCCCACTTCACGCCCTGGGCCTTGATGCCATCATAGAACCAGCGCGCATTTGCATCGCTGTTGGCATCCGCAGTATGGATGATCACCTGCGTTCCGCTGTTGCAGGCTTTGATGGCGTTGTAGCCCTGCTTGAGCAGCAGCCCCAGGTTGGTAAAGTTGTTATTGACCACCTTTCCATCCGGCCACAGCATGCCGACGTTGATTTCATTGCCGATCTGGACGCTGTCCGGCGTAGTGCCCTGCGCCTTCAGGTCGTTGCAGACCTGGTAGGTGTAGTTGTACACGTCGGTCTGGAGCTGGCTGATGCCGTGACTCGACCAGGCCGCGGGTTTTGTCTGGTGGCCGGGATCAGCCCAGGTGTCGGAATAGTGAAAATCGATCATCAGCTTTAAACCCTTCGCCTTGACCGTTTTCGCAAAGGTCAGGACCTTGGCCTCATTGTTGTAGCCGCTGGCGGGGTTGTTCCAAATGCGCAGGCGGATGTAATTTACCCCCACGCCCTTGAGAATATCCAATGGATCCTGCTGGGTGCCGCTGGCGTTGGTGTACTTTTGGCCCAAATCCTCAGCGCGCTGCAGCGAGGATACATCCGCTCCCAACATGGTCAGCGTGGAGGCTGCCGAGACATGGTTGGGGCTTGCGACGCTTACTGCATTGAGCATGGCCAGGAGGGCAAAGACCAGGAGCACCCTGAATGATTTTGAGAACATACGCTCCTCCGCGGGCCCAACACGTTCGTGGGCCCTTAATCTAGATCAATCGGTAAAGACCGGCAGGAAACGCCGAGATAGACCAAATTTCAATCGCATTTTTCTTTTGTCCTCATCACCTCCTGGAAACCTGTCAGGAAACGAAACGGATCAATAGGCAATGCTGTGCCTGGTTACATGATAGGGCACATACCGGCCATTGTCTTGACTGAAAGCGGGATGTTTTTGTCCTTTTCCGGGAGGTAAAAACTGCCGGGGGTCAACTGCGCAGATCCACCCCCGCTGGGCATGGCTTTGTCGCCCTGCAAATGCACTTTTATCGCTTGAATGCGCTCATCGCCGGCAGCGCTTTTCCCTCGAAATCAAACAGGGCTTGATTTTCCCATTGGTCTCCGGAGTCAGGGTTGGTCGGGTCCCAGCCATTGCCAGCGACTGCCGTCCAGGTTGGCTCCCAGTAAAATACGCCAATAGCGCCGGCAGACTCGGCTGCATTCAAGACCGCCCTGAAATTCCTTTCCTGTCCGGAGGGTGTGGCCGGATAATCGGGCGAAAGCTGATCGGGGGAATGAATCACATTCTTTTCATGGTCGTTATCAGCCAGGGTAAACGGATAGGCCGTTTCGACAATGATGACCGGCTTCGCGTAGCGGGACTTCAAATCTGCTACATTTTTTAGCATGGCCTCCAGGGGTCCATGCCAGAAGGAATAGTACGACAAGCCAATCACATCCCAGTTGACCCCTTGCACTCGAGCGTTATCGAACCACACCCGCGAGGCCGCATTGTCACCTCCCTTGTCGATATGCAGCATCACCTGGGTCGAGGGGTTGAAGGCTTTCACCGCCGTATAGCCTTGTTTCAACAGGGCAGCCAGGGCATCCCAGGCGCGGGTGCTGCCATCGGGCAGCAACAGGCCGGGAGTGATTTCATTGCCAATTTGGACCATTTCCGGGATCACGCCGGCGGATTTCAGGGCATTACACACATCCAGGGTGTGATTGAAGACATCCTGCTGCAGCTGATCAAAACTGTGCTCCGCCCAGGCAGCGGGCTTGCCCTGATGCTCAGGATCAGCCCAAGTATCAGAATAATGAAAGTCGATCAACAACCTCATCCCCATTGATTTGACCCTCGGTGCGAAGTCCATCAGGCTCGCCTTATTGTTGGTTCCGTTCGCGGGATTGACCCACACCCGCAAACGAATCATGTTCACCCCATGCTCCTGGAGTATCTGCAATGGGTCGCCCGGGCTGCCGTCCTCGTAGGCATATTGAGCGCCCAACCTCAGCGCATGCTGCAGGGAAGAGACATCGGCTCCCAGTATGGACAGGCTGCTTCCCGTACGGCCGTCTCTCGATCTTTTATTAATCGTTCACCTCCGTGAAGCCGGCGAAGAGGAAAACCGGCTCCTTTATCTCCATTCTATATCTTATGCCATTAGTTTTCTTGTCTTAAAACGGGAAATATTCGCTCTAGATAAATCTCGGAAATCGTCAAAAACCTCCCGCTTTTGGTCAAGACAAGACCCGTGCATCTATCCTACAATAACAGCACCTCGCCTTGGGACCTTTTCCCAGGGGAAAAACCGCTTTGAGAAAAAGGAGAAGAACATGAAAAAATCGTTAGTTTTCCTGGCATTCATTGCCATCCTGCTGGCGGCCTGTGCCCCAGCAACGCCAACCGTTGCACCGGCGACACAACCTCCTGCCGTGGCGACGCAGGCTCCTACTGCTTCACAGGCTGCTGCCGTGGCGACGCAAGGCCCAACCGCTGGACCTGCGACACCCGCCCCCGCCCCTGGGGCTGTTCAGCTCACTTTCTGGTCGTGGGTGCCGAACCTCCAGGACCAGGTCAACGAATGGAATACGCTCCATCCCGATATCTATGTCAACTATCAGAACGCCGGCGCAGGGAATGCGGAATACACCAAGCTTAACACCGCGCTGCAGGCCAACAGCGGCCTGCCCGATATAGTCCAGATCGAGTATCAGTTCCTGCCCAGTTACATTGTTCAAAACGTCCTGCTCGACCTGTCGCAGTACGGCGCGAACGATGTCAAGAGCCAGTTCGTCCCGTGGACCTGGTCACAGGTCTCACAAGGGACTGGCGTCTATGCCTACCCGCAGGATGCAGGCCCAATGGTCATGTTCTGCAACAATGCCCTCCTGCAGAAAGACAACATCACTGTTCCGACGACTTGGGACGAGTTCACCGCTGCAGCAGCTGCCATGCACAAAGCCGACCCGAAGGTCTATCTGTCCAACTTCACCTCTGACCAGGGCTGGTTCTTCGGCATGCTGTGGGCTTCGGGCGCCCAACCGTTCATCGTTAATGGCCAGAATATCACCATCAACTTCACCTCGACTGAAGCAATGCGCGTTGCGACCCTGTGGGGCAACCTGATCAAATCCGGCAATCTGAGCCCGATTGACACTTATACCAATGACTGGAATACCGCCATCGGCGACGGCGGCACCATCGCCTGCTGGCAGGCAGGAGCCTGGGGAACTTATATCTCGGGCTACGGACCATCCTTCTCCGGCAAGTGGCAGGTCTACCTGCTGCCGCAGTGGACTGCCGGCGGTACAGTCAACGGCAACTACGGTGGTTCAACAGATGCAGTGATGAAGGCCAGCGCACATCCCAAGGAAGCCGCCGAGTTTGCGCAGTGGCTGAACACCGACCCGAAGGCGACCCTGGAGCTTACCAACCCCGACAAGGCCGGGCTGTTCCCGGTCACCCAGGGCACACTGTCGAACACAGCATGGTCAGGGACCACCTACCCCTACTGGGGCGGCCAGGCAATCCACCAGGTCATGGCTACAGCCGCACAGCAGGTCAATCCCAACTATGGCTGGAGCCCGTTCACCAGCTTCGTCTACTCGACGTATGCCGACGACCTGACCAAGGTCAGGGCCGGATCGATGACTTTTGAAGCGCTGATGCAGGACCTGCAGGCCAAGTGCGTGTCCTACGCTAAAGACCAGGGATTCACGGTGACCGCTCCTTAAGCGAAGGCGGACCATCCCGGTTCATGAAAATGTGCCAAAAATGATGTAGTAAGATAATCAGGACATCATTCCCTTGAGCGCACGTTGAACACACAACAGAGTACCGGGGCAAGATTCGCATGCAGCCCCGGTACTCTCATCTAAAATCATCTCCGGGTTAGGAGAGGAGGCCGGTATGTCCTTTCTTGAGACGTCCACCACATCAAGGCCGTCCATACAACAGGAACGCCCCCCGGCACGTTTTTCCTGGGAGCATTTTGAACGAAAATCCGTTCCCTATCTCTTCCTGCTGCCGTTCGTGGTCGGATACATCCTCTTCCAGGTGTACCCCCTGATTTACTCGCTCAATCTGAGCCTGTACCGCAAGCAGATCATCGGTGGGATCAAATTTGTTGGGTTAACCAATTACCTGAAAGTTTTTCAAGATTCCTCCTTCTGGGAGGGAATACGCAATGTATTGATCTTCGGTGTGGTGCAAATACCGATCATGCTGGGTTTTGCACTTATCTTCGCCCTGGTCCTGGACAGCGGTGTCCTCCGAAAACAGACAATTTTCAGGCTGGGTTTCTTTCTCCCCTTTGCGGTGCCCAGCGTGGTAGCTGCCCTGATGTGGGGGTATTTATACGGGCAAAGTTTCGGGCCGATTGCCCAGATCGCCAATGCGCTGAAGCTGACCCCGCCGGTGTTCCTCACTCCCAAAGCCATCATCCCGGCGATTGCCAATATCTCCACCTGGCAATATACCGGATATAACATGCTGATTATTTACGCGGCCCTCAAAGCCATCCCGCAAGAGATCTATGAAGCTGCCCGCGTGGACGGTGCCAGCAACTGGCAGATTGCCTGGAACATCCGCATCCCACTGGTCTGGCCGGCAATTACATTGACCATGATTTTTTCGATCAACGGTACCCTGCAATTGTTCAACGAACCAAATGTTCTTGCTGTCGTCGCTCCGACGATCGTGAATCTGCACTTTACGCCCAATATCTATTTATATAACCTCGCTTTCAGAAACGCAGAGTTTAATTATTCGGCGGCAATGGCTTTCGCCCTGGCCTTGGTGTCAGGCGCGCTTGCCTCCCTGGTATTATTCATCAGCAGCCGCAGAGAAAGGGGAGGGGTTTAATGGCAACTCAACTGCGCAAACCGGTCAACTATAAACTGCGCCAGGGAGTAAGCACCACTTCGACGTATTTTTTAATGGCCGTAGCCTTGTGCTACTTCCTGATGCCTCTGCTCTGGCTGGTCCTCGCCAGCACAAAAACGAACGCTGGCCTGTTCTCCACCTTCGGGTTCTGGTTCGGTAAAAACTTTAATTTCTTCAAAAACCTGAAAGACCTTTTTGCATACGACAACGGCCATTTTGCCCTGTGGATGCGAAATACCGCTTTTTACGCGGTCATCGCGTCGGTCGGATCATCCCTGATTTCGGCGCTGGCAGGGTATGCCTTTGCACAATATAAATTTCCCGGACGCAACATCATTTTCGGCTTTGTGCTCGCCTCCATCTTCATCCCGGCGACGGTCTTTGCCGTCCCGCTTTTCCTGATGATGAGCAAAACCGGCCTGTCGAACACCCTGTGGGCAGTGATCCTGCCCGCCCTGGTCAATCCCTTCGGGGTGTATTTGATGCGCATCTACGCGGAGCGGGCCATCTCGCAAGATCTGGTCGACGCGGCGCGCGTGGATGGGGCGACCGAACTTCGTATTTTTTTCACTATCGTCTTTCGTCTGCTCGCACCCGGTTTCGTGACCGTGCTGCTGTTTGCCTTCGTGGGCGCTTGGAACAGCTACTTCCTGCCTCTGCTCCTCTTGAGCAAATCGGACCTGTTCCTGCTCACTGTCGGCCTGGCTTTCTGGAATTCACTGGCCGCCCAGCCAGGGGTTGCCCAGGTTCTCTACATCCTGGTCATCACCGGTTCGGTGGTGGCAACCCTGCCCGTCATGATCGTTTTCCTCTTCCTGCAGCGCTACTGGCAGGAAGGCCTCAGTCTGGGAAGCATCGCCGGCTGATAGCCTCCCCGGCATGAAGACCGCAGGTTTTGCCGATCCACTCTGCTCTTCATGGTCGCAAGCATAGGGTCTCCAATGATTTCATGCCAGCAATGCAAACGCTCCGCTCCGACCCTTGCAGGTTGGCCTGAACTGCAAGCCTGGCGAGGATTGAGATTTGCCCTCACCCGGAGGCAGGCGCTCCGGCTGAACCCCAACCCTGTACCGTTCGGCGCTGTATACAACCCGCCCGATCTCCCCGTCACAAAAGCGGGGGGATGCCGGCGGGATTGGTAAGGGAGACAAGCTCGTGAAGCCATCGCCGCAGCTCCAGATTCTGATGATCGACAGCGATACGTCGCTGACTTACCTGATCGGACGGTACGCGGAACGCAGCGGTCACCGGATTAAGACCTTGAAGACCGAGCCATCCGCTGAGGAAGTACGGGCGGAGAAACCGCTCGCCATCCTCTTTCCAACGATTGAGAGCCTCGAAGCCGCTCAGGCGCTGATCGCAGACCTGGCCAACTGGGACATTCCCGTGCTGGTGTGTTCATCCCTCACCGACGAGCTCCGGGCGCGGGAGCTGGGTGCGGATCATTGCCTCCTGCACCCCCTGACCTATGACAGTTTTCTTGCCGCTCTGACAAAAGTCGGGACGCCAAAGGCAGCTGAATATTAGATCTTCCTTCTCAAAATTATGCGTTCACCCACGGATACCTCACGGCGGCGAAACACAATGAGCGAATTCTTCGTTACAATCGTCCACCGGCCTGAACTGGTCCCCGAATATATCCAAAAAGATGTCGGGCAGGGGAAGAAAGAGGACCTGACCCGCACCAGCGTATTGCAGGAATCCCTGGATATTTTCCGCACCCAGCAGCAGATCGCCCACGACAACGGCTTGCGCACCACGATCCAGATGACATATGCCAGCCTGTTCAACCAGGAGGCAGTCTCCATTGCCAAGGAACACCATACCGGCTATGGCGATGAAATCGGCTGCACCTTTCTCGGCCTGCAATGCCAGGAGTTCCGCGAGCGGTTTAAATCCAAGGAGCTGGCGATCTGGCTCTTTTCAATGGAAGACAAGAAAAAAATCGTGGATGAGGTTTTTGAAAAATTCCACGCAATCTTCGGCTTCTTCCCAACATCGACCGGTTCTTATTACATGGATGCCGAGCTGGTCGGCTATATCAAGGAAAAATATCCCATGGTCAAGGTCGCGGTGGCTACCTGCTGGGAAGAAGGGCCCAAAGCCTACCGGAATGCCAACAACTCCTGGTACACGATCTTTGACGGAGGCCCCTGGAATCCATGGATTCCATCAAAACGCAATATTCACTGCCCGGCGTCGGATGAACAGGATGACATCGGCATTGTGGCCATCCCCCATCTTTCCAGGGACTTGATGGCCGTCTTTGACGGGCCCGGATCTTACTTTGGCACTCACCCGCAAAACATTTTACGCGGCATGGTCTACGAGGGCCGGGAAATTCCATATTTCTATAACATCGTCGACCAATATCGGGCCATGGCAAAATACAACCGGGGCTTTTCCTACAATATGATGTTTGTGGGTCCTGGCTGGATGAGCAAAAACGGCCGCTGGGAGGCGGATTACGACTTCCTGCTCAAAAGTTACCAGGATGGAATGGCCTATTACGGGCAGCTCAAGAAAGAAGGGAAGGCCCGGGACGTGACGATGAGCGAGTTTGCCGATCTATACCGACGAGACCGGTCGTACACCCGCCCCGAGTGCACACTCTGGAAGGATATCCTTTACGGCTCCACCCGCCAGCAGTTCTGGTATGTCGACCCCTGGATGCGGTTTTGCCTGGATATGAACCAGGGCGGAGCAATGATCGACCTGCGGCCGTATGCGGCCAAATTGGTCCGTCCCTGTGGTGTGGCGACCCGCCAATTGCAGAATGCCTCATATCCCTTCCTGGTCCAGTCCAATTATCGGGCAGGTTATTTTACCCATTACGCCGGCGAAGGCGCGGTTAAAAGCTGTAAAATCAGCGTTGGGGGCGAGGAAGTCGACCTGTGCACCTGCCGAACTCTTGCTTCCCTTTCCGAGGAAGGGGACACTCGCATCCTGACTCTCGAACCCGTGGAAATTGAGTTTAACCACCTCACCCTCCGGGTACAAACGATCTTTCGGTTCCTCGAGGGAGCCGGGGAGATCGAGATCGTCCGAAAGCTCATCGACTCCACCGACCCGGCAGTGGAGGCCACGATCGACGAATATATCACCGCCTGCTACGGGACGACCGAATATCCTGAGGACCTGACCGGTGTCAGGCTTACTCTCAAAGGTTCATCCGGAACCGAAAGCATCGAATATGCTTATCAATGCCGCCAGGCCGAGGTTACCGGAGTCACCCTGGCAGAGGCCGTTGTGCCGCAGGTGGATACCCGCCTCGGCATGCGCACCAAAGCCGGAGAGGCGAGCGGATACTTCCGGGAAGGCTATGCCTTTTCACCCATGTTCACCCTTGGGATCAAAAAGGGTTTCAAAGGAAAGGGAGAGCTGCATACATGGCTCAAAGTCGAAAAGGCAAGCTGAACTACCGCTGTCCGCGCTGCCTGATGCGCGAGATCGACATGGACATGCTCTACGACCGGGAGAAGGATGAGTATTACTGCCTGCGCTGCTCCTTCACCGGGAATGAGCAGGAAGTACTCCGACTCAATGAAGAGTTTCGCGAAAAATACCGGGATCGCGCACGCAGGATCACCGATTTCGATGCCTGAAGCCGGGCCAGATCATTCCATCGATTACACATCCTTGCTTGTTCCCTAACCGGTCGGCCATCAACTCCGGATCTTACCGGAGCATTTGCCGATAGAGTCATCAAGAAAGGCTGGATATCCTATGAAAAACCACAGGAAGCGCATTGCCTGGATTATTGGTTCCGCAGCCGCCGTAATCGTTCTGGCGGTCCTTTTCATTGTGCTCATCCTACCCGGGCTGTCTCCCGCCGGACCTACCAGCCGGATTCCTCCGGGTTTTCACGTCAATCCCGTAGACGGGCTAAGCCCTGATTTCATCATGGGCGCGGATGTCTCCATGCTCAGGCAGATCGAACTCAGCGGGGGAAAATTTTATGTCAACGGCGTCCAGGAGGATGCGCTCAAAATCCTCAAGGACCACGGCGTAAACTGGATCCGGCTGCGCATCTGGAATGATCCGACGGACGCAAACGGGAACGGGCTGGGCGGCGGGAACGACGACCTGGCGAAGACGGTTGAGATTGCCGTGCGGGCAAAGAAACTTGGGCTCAAATTCCTGCTCGATTTCCACTACAGCGATTGGTGGGCAGACCCCGGCAAGCAGAATATGCCGAAGGCCTGGGTCGGGCTCGATGCAGCCCAGTTGAATCAGGCCGTCTATGCTTACACCGCACAGGTCATCCAGGCCCTCAATAAGGCCGGCGCCACCCCGGACATGGTCCAGCTCGGCAACGAGGTCAACAACGGGATGCTCTGGCCGGCAGGAGCGACGACTACACAGGGCAATGCGCCGATCGGGGGCTACGACGGCTTGGCGAACCTGTTGAAGCAAGGCGTCCAGGCCGTCCGGGACAACGACCCGCACGCCCTCGACGCGGCGAAGCGGATCAAGATCATGATCCACCTGGCCGACGGAGGCAATAACCAGCTCTATCGCACGGTCTTCGATGAGCTGACAGCCCGCAACGTGGACTTCGACGTGATCGGCCTGTCGTATTACAGCTACTGGCACGGACCCTTATACCAGCTTAGAAACAACATGAACGATATCAGCGCGCGCTACCACAAGGACGTCGTCATCGCCGAAGCCTCGTATGCCTATACCCTCGAGGATGCCGACACAACCGCGAACCTGTTCGGCAAAAACGAACAAAACACGGGTGGCTACATGGCCACCGTGCAGGGGCAGGCTACCGCCATCCGGGATGTCATCGACGCGGTCGCCAAGGTCCCGGACGGCAGGGGGCTGGGCATCTTCTATTGGGAGCCGGACTGGATCCCGGTCGCAGGCGCGGGCTGGATGGCGGGACAGGGCGATACCTGGGACAATCAGGCGCTGTTTGATTTCAAGGGCAACGCGCTGCCTTCATTGAACGTCTTTAACCTGGTGCGGCCAGGGAACGGCCGGACTTCCATCGAGGCACACATCACGCAGCTGATTCCCGTTGCGATCAAGATCGCGCCGGGCGACCCGCTCAAGCTCCCGGTGCTTGTGCAGTCAGTTTACAGTGACGATTCCATCCAGAAGGATGTGGTAACGTGGGATCCCGTCGACCCCGGCAGGCTCAACACGGTGGGCGCTTTCACCCTCAACGGGACGGTGGCCGGTACTGATTTAAAAGCCGCTGCGAATATCACGATCGGCGGCGAAAAGAACTTCGTGCTCAACCCCGGCTTCGAAAGCGGCGACCTGACCTCCTGGACCGTGGATGGCAGCACGGGTGCGGTCGATGTCTCGAACGAGACGCAGAACCTGCACTCGGGAAATTACGCCCTGCACTACTGGCTGGGCGGCCCCTTCCAGTTCACTCTCTCCCAGACCATCACCGGGCTCGAGAACGGCACCTATACTTTCAGCCTGTGGATCCAGGGAGGCGGAGGCGAGAAAACCCTGCAGTTGTTCACCAAGGACTGCGGTGGCGAGTTGAAGACGGTCGACGTCACCAACACTGGCTGGCAGGTATGGACCAACCCGACCATCACGGGCATTCCTGTCACGGGCGGCACCTGCACAGTCGGCATGACCGTTTCCTCGAGCGGCGGAAGCTGGGCTTTCATTGATGATGTCGGGCTATCCCAGGAAAAATGAGCGGCGGAAAGATACGGGGTGCAAGATGCTGCGTTAAAATTTGGATCCGCATGTCTTTTTCCCATTTCTATTTGGCTGCGTTAATTCAGCAGTATTTCCAAAGCGCAGTAGAATGAAGCGGATACTTCATCGAATATATTTCTGCGGAGTAGTTAAATGTTTCCTTTTATGGTTTATGGCGGTGACTACAACCCCGAGCAGTGGACTCCGGACGTCTGGCAGGAAGACGCCCGCCTGATGCAGGAGGCGAAGGTCAACCTGGTTTCCCTGGGCGTTTTCGCCTGGGTAAAACACGAGCCCTCCCCCGGAAAGTACGATTTTGCCTGGCTCGACCAGGTGATGGACCTGTTGCATGCCCACGGCGTTCGCGTGAACCTGGCCACGGCAACCGCTTCGCCACCTCCCTGGCTCGTCCGGCTGCACCCTGAAATCCTGCCCGTCACCGCAGACGGCATCCCCCTGGGTCACGGTTCGCGCCGCCACTACTGCCCCCACAGCCCGGCCTACCGGGAAAGCGCGGCCCGGCTCGTGACCCGGCTGGCGGAGCATGTGCGCGGCCATCCGGCGCTGGTGCTCTGGCACGTGGATAACGAGTACGCCTGTCACAATTCGGAGTGTTTTTGCGAGACATCCGTCGCCGCCTTCCGGGAATGGCTGCATAAACGATACGGCTCCTTGGAAGAATTGAATGCTGCCTGGGGAGCAATGTTCTGGGGGCAGCATTACCTCGACTGGGAAGAGGTCGGCGCGCCACGGCGTGCGCCCGCTTCGGTCAATCCGGGGCATCGTCTGGACTGGAAGCGCTTCTGCTCGGACTCCTGGCTGGCATGCTTCGAGGATCAAAAATCCATTTTGAAAGCAATCACGCCCGATATCCCCGTGACGACGAATTTCATGAGTTTCTTCAAGCCCCTGGATTACTGGGAATGGGCCGCACATGAAGACATCGTGTCGAACGACAGCTACCCGGATCCCGGCGATCCGCAGTGGATGGTCACCTCCGGGATGATGTGCGACTTGATGCGCTCACTGGGAAACGGCCGCCCCTGGCTGCTGATGGAACAGGCACCCTCCAATGTCAACTGGCGTCAGCGGAATGGGCCCAAACGTCCTGGCCAGATGCGGCTGGGCAGCTATCAGGCCCTGGCCCGGGGTGGAAACGGGATCATGTTCTTCCAGTGGCGCGCCTCCCGGGCGGGGTCCGAGAAGTTCCACAGCGGGATGGTGCCCCATGCAGGTACCGATTCGCGGGTCTGGGGCGAGGTGAAGGCGTTGGGCGGGGAACTGCGACAAATGGAGGCGCTGCTTCCCAGCCGGGTCCAGTCCGAGGCTGCGATCCTGTTCGACTGGAATAGCTGGTGGGCAATGGAACAGGGTGACATGCCCTCAAACGAACTCAAACTGCTACCACAGGTCACCGCAATCTATGCAGAGCTGTTCCATCGCAACATCACCGTGGATTTTGTCCATCCCAAGGCAAACCTGGCACCTTACCGCCTGATCCTCGCCCCGCAGCTCTACCTTCTCAGTGAGGCTGAGGGAGAAAATATCAAGCGCTATGTGGCAGACGGGGGAACTCTCCTGATGACCTTCTTCAGCGGCATCGTCGATGAGCACGACCGCGTTCTCCTGGGTGGCTATCCCGCCGCATTCCGGGAACTGCTGGGCCTGAAGGTGGAGGAATTCGTCGTCTATACGGAAACGCAGGGCAACCACGTGGATGCCGGCGGCGGCCACAGCTTCCCCTGCAGCACCTGGTGCGACGTCATCCGCCCTGAGGGAGCGGATGTGCTGGCCAGTTTCCAGCAGGATTACTTTGCCGGAAGCCCGGCGATCACACGGAACCGCCACGGCAGGGGCACCGGCTATTACCTGGGAACACAGCTGGACTCCGCAGGCCTGGGCTGGCTGATCGAAAGCGTATGCAAGCAGGCCGGGCTGCAGGGTGTGGCGGAGGCGCGGGGGGGAATTGAAATGACACGCCGCAGCGACGGCAGCCGTACCTGGCTTTTCGTGCTCAATCACTCGGGGGAGAAGAAGCAAATCAGGGTGCCCGAGGGCAGTTTTGACCTGGTCCGTGGGAAAAAGTTGAAAAACTCCCTGCTGCTCGCAGCCGGAGACGTCGCAGTCATCCAGTTTGAGGCGAATGGAACCAATTCCTTCTAACCAACGTCTAAAGGCAGCAGGTCAAAATGCTTCGTTCAGCCTTCATCCTGATTGCCAGCCTCTTGCTAGGCGCCTGTGGGTCGGCAGCCTCTCCCACCCCACACTTGAATCAGGAGTTGATCCGGCCGTTCATCCAGGTTACGCCCGGGGTACCTCTTCCCACCCCATGGATGCCTTCCAGCATTTCTCCAGGTTCAAACCCTTATGCCCCTCGGACCGGGGATGATTCTCTCCAGCGTGGAACCGTTTTTATCGATTCTACAGCCCTGATCAAGCTGAAAGGGAATCCAGTCCAAATCGATCTCAACCTGAAAGGCAGCCTGCCGGATCCCTGCCACCAAATCCGCATTGGCACCACTCCCCCGGATGCGAACCTGAACATCGCAATTGAGGTTTACTCAGTGACCGACGGAGCGCAGGTCTGCGCCCAGGTTTTAAAACCTTTTGATGTCGATATCAACCTGGGAACATTTCCACCCGGGCATTATACAGTAACGGTCAATGGGAAACAGATCGGTAGTTTCGATTTCTAAGAGGCTGAGGACCGAAGGCGAAAACCCCGGATCCGGGCCGGATCCTCAGAACCTGCCCCGCCTGTGAATCGGAAAAGGGCTTCAAGCGGGGCGTGCAATGAAGGAAGTGTACGGCTGATTCTGCGCGGCGGAGTCAGCCGCTTTTTGATGTATGATATAAGAGATACAAAAGAGCAACCCGGGATATAGTCAATCATCCATTCCCCCGCCGCAATGGCTCCCGTGGGGACCCGGTATCCCAAACGGGAGAAGACACTGCCTCTCCCGCCTGGAGAGAGGAATACTCCAGGATCGGTCATCCGCTGAGAGGGCCTGCTGTTTCCATGCCAACCGGATTCCTGACCAACGATCCTGACTCTGGCGAAAGCCATGGGCATATTCCCTGCTCCTGATCTCAGCACTTATTAAATAAATGGAACAACGGAGACACACTCCAATGCGCGCCCGGTTTATATGCCTTGTCTTCTCCACCTGGATCCTCCTATTGGCTGGGTTCATCGCAGCCGCTCCCGCACATGCCGGTGCTTCTCCCGCCTCCACCCCGATGATCATCCCGGGCGAAGTGGTCATTGGAACAAAGACCGGCTTCTTCGCCCATTCCCTGCGCCTGCCGCAGGGGGCCTCGGTCGGTCCCGACAGCCCGGAGCTGGCAAGCCTGCATGCCGCAGTGATTCGAGTTCCATCCGGAGAGGAGAACACCTACGCGCAGCAGCTTCACGACACGCCGGGAGTGCAGTTTGCAGAACCGAATTATCTCGTGACGACCGAAGATTCGCCCGTTACACCTGATGATCCTCTTTGGCCACAGCAGTACGGCCCGGCGCATATTCAGGCTCCGGAGGCCTGGTCAGTGACCACCGGTTCGAGCCGCGTCATCCTGGCTGTGATCGACTCAGGCATCGACAGCAATCACCCTGAATTTACCGGGCGCATCCTGCCGGGTTATGATTTCGTCGATGGCGACACCACTCCACAGGATGATTGCGGCCATGGCACGCATGTCGCCGGCATCGCCGCGGCGAAAGGCAACAATGGGCAGGGCATCGCTGGGATGGCCTGGAATGTGGAGATCATGCCCGTGCGCGTCCTCGACGGCTACTGCGGAGGCTCGATCGTGAATGTCGCCGAAGCCCTGGTTTGGGCGGTCGAACGGGGAGCACGGGTAATCAATTTAAGCCTGGGCATATCCACCCCGTCCACCTTGCTGGAGGACGGCACGTATTATGCCTATACCCACGGCGCGGCGATCTTCGCTGCAGCCGGCAATACGGGCAGCTCCCCGGTTGTCTATCCGGCTGCCTATCCATGGGTAATGGCCGTCGGGGCAACAGACGAGAACGACCAGCGCGCCTCCTACTCCAACACCGGCGCCGGGCTGGACTTGATGGCTCCGGGAACGGACATCCTATCCACCACGCCTTTGGGCTCGTTTTATTATCATTACACCGACGGCGTGACCCAGAAGTACGGAACATTGAGCGGAACCTCGATGGCCGCAGCCCACGCCTCCGGCGCGGCCGCCCTCCTGGCCTCCCTGCCCCAGTTCGACACTCCGGACAAGATCTACCAGGCCCTGACCAGCACTGCCATGGATCTGGATATCCCCGGCCGGGATGATGATACGGGGTATGGCCTGATCCAGACCGACCAGGCTCTAAACTTCACTCCGACCATCCAGCCCACGCCAACTCCCCTCCCTCCTGCCACCTCTTACGACATCCTGAACTCAATCTTTTGCGGAAATCAAATCAGCTACCAGTGGCAGGATGCCACCCGCGGGTCCTACCTGCCGGTCTTCGGCAACGACGGGTACGCCACAGTCTCGCTGCCGTTTGCCTTTCAGTTTGGTGATCAAACCTACGATACCGTCACCGTCAGCGCCAATGGGTACCTGACCTTCGGAGGCGATGGCAGCATCAATGAGAATTTCATCATCCCCAGCATCGGCCAGCCCCAGAACTTTATTGCCCCATTTTTTACCGACCTCAATCCCTCGGCAGGCGGGTACCTTTACCAGGAGACTTTGGGCAAGGCCCCTCATCGTCGATACATTTTAGAATGGGACCACGTGCCAATCGCCGGGAACGATATTGCCTACAGCTCTCTGACATTCGAAGTGATCTTCTATGAAGGGAGCAATAATATTCTCTTCCAGTACCAGACCCTGATCGGGAAAGGAGCCGACGGGTCCGGTGCCACGATTGGGGTGCAGTATGATGATGGAAGGTCAGGCAGGGAATACTCCTATGACGAGGCTGGGGCGGTCAGCCCAGGGCAGGCATTGCTCTTTGTTCCTTATGCCACCGGCACCACCCCGCCGTCCAACAACTGCAGCACCTATACCCGCACCGTGGACAGCGGGGGTGGCTTCTTTGACTCCTACCCATTCTGCGTCGAGATTCCAGCCGGAGCCTTGCAGGCTCCGGCCACCCTGCAGATCCAGAACCTCAGCTCTGCCCCGGACATGACCGGTGGATGGACCAGCCTGAATCGTTATGCAGACATCCGCCTCTCCCTGACCCCTCCCCTGCCGCTTTCCCCCTTTCCGGAAGCCTATGTCTGCTATCACTACACCACGGCGGATGTACTTGAGGCAGGCGGGCATCCAGAGAACCTCTTCCTGGCCACCTATGATTCGCTCCAGCAGGCCTGGAGCCTGCTGCCGACCACTGCAGATACCCCCCAGCAGTTGTTGATCGCCCGGGCCCCTCACTTCTCCTTCTACACTGTGGTTACGACCCTCGCCCCCGCCCAGCTGCCGGTGACCGGCAGTCCGTTCGCGCCAGATCCACTGACCGTCTTGGCTGCCCTGGGAATCCTGGGGGCCCTGATCCTCTTAATCACCTGGCTGCGCAGGCGAAAGGCGGCCTGAGCAGGCCTCCCCAACTCATGACACGCGCCTCTCTTCTCCGAATCAGCCTCGTCTGGGGATACCTCCTGGCCGGATGCGCTCCCGTCCAGGCCATTCCACTCCCAAATTTGCCGCCGCCCCGGGTAGGAGTGACCCACGCGGCACCCACGCTGACGACACCCCGCGTGCCTGCAGAACCGGCCCCATTATTTCCAACAGGCACACCTGCCTCCCCTTTGCAGACGCTCGCCGAGCAGGCCTATGGATCCCGCCTGGTCCAGCAGATCGATATCCCCGAGATCAATGTTTCCAGCCAGGTGGTCGCCGTCGGCTGGCAGGTGGCCCGCCAGGCTGGTCTCCAGGCAGGTGGAGCCGAATGGGATTCACCCGGCTCATCGGTCGGCTGGTTGGTGTCCAGCGCGCTGCCCGACCAGGCCGGCAATGTCATCCTGTATGGTCACAACAATATGAATGGCTCCGTCTTTAAATATCTGGGAAAGCTCACTTCCGGGGATGAGATTTCCCTGCTGACCGGAGGGGGCCTTTGGAAGTATCGGGTGGACCAGGTCCTCATCCTGCCGGTCCTGAATGTCGATGCCGAGACTCGCCGCGCCTACCAGGAGTACCTGCAACCGACCCCCGTTCCCCGCCTGACAATCATCTCCTGCTGGCCGCCGGTCAGCAACACGGATCGCGTCATCGTGCTCGCCTACCCGCTCCAAATCCCCTGACGGACGCAGATGTTCAGGAGGGGAGGGAATTTCACGCAAGTATCCCGGTCAGGAGGTTAAAGAGAAACAGGGCCCGAAGGCTGGTCTGCACCTTGAGCCCCTCTTCATCAGGCCCAGAACCCTTTCCGGGGAGCGATTTGTCGAGGACTGGATTCAGAGGCTGGAGGGGCTGGATTTCGAGGGAGTTTCTGAGGACCGCTTTTTCCCAGGTTGTTTCTGGTGGACCGCCGGACAAATTGGGGGAGATCCCAACACCCCCGCGGCCGAGCTCCATTCAAAAACAGGTTCTTCAACCGCAGGCACCCGCTCCCCGGTCACAGCCTCGCCAAAAGATTTTTTCTGCCGGCTTTGTGACCCATCGAGGAGAAATTCTCCCTTACAGACGAAGATTGTGCGCGGGGACACACCCGGGATGCCCTCTGGAATGAAATCTAAAGGAGGCTGTACTTGTTGAGAATAAATCCATTTTCTTCCTGATTTCTCAAATTCCCTCAACGGGTACAGGTCGAGGACAGTGACTAAATTCCTACTTGTATTTGTAATGCTATTGACATATACTGAATTTCGCAAATCCAATATACTTGTAGCATACAGTATTGTACGAATGCCAGCCTCAAGCCTGAATTGCTAAAGTAGATAGGGGAAACACCATCAAGTATGGATTACCCGCCCGGAAAGGAGGTTAAACGAGGGAAAGACCTGCAATCTGTACGACTCTATTTCAATCATCCATTTCGCTATAATAAAAGAGGAGAATGCGTATGTTCAGAGCATCACGTTTCATTAACTTGATCGCCATAGCGGCCATGCTGGCAGCGGCGATCGGTGTATCCAGCCTGCCTGTGGCGGCCCAGACAAGCCGGACGGATGCCGCCAGCAGTGCGGCTTATATCCCGGGTGAGGTGGTCGTCATGTTTGCCCAGGGCAAGGACCTGAGTGCATATACTGCCCAGGCAACCGCCCTGGCCGGGACAGTGAACGCCCAGGTGGCGAGTATCTCCTATAACATGGCGCTGCTGAGCTTCCCCGATAATGCGGACGTCAAGGCCCTTTCCGCACAGCTGAGCAGCCAGGCTGGTGTGGTGGCCGCCGGGCCGAACTATGTGTACGGCATCCCGGAAAATAAGGCGTCTTATCCGGATTTGAAGGTCACGCCTTCCCGCCCGGCAGCTACAACCAGCCTCACCCGCCGTATCTCCGTAGATGGCAAGGACACGACCACTTCAATCCCGATCAAAGTGCTGAAGGCCATGCAGACGAAAACTAACGGCAAGATAAACTACGTCGTTCCTTTTGATCCACTGCTCTTCGGGAACTGGGGCTGGTTCGAAGTCGGAGCGGACATCGTCTGGCCGACCACGAAAGCCAGCAAGGAGGTGTGCGAGCTGGACACGGGGGTAGACTACACCCATCCGGACCTGGTTGGCAAGATCGTCAAGGGCTATGACTTCGTCAACAACGATGCCAACCCGATGGACGACGACGGGCACGGTACGCACGTGGCCGGGATCATCGCGGCTGACCTGAACAACGGCCAGGGCATCGCCGGGGTCTCGACCGGCAAAGTGTTGGCAGTCAAGGTATTGAACGCTCAGGGCTGGGGCTCCGACTACAACATCGCCCAGGGTATCACCTACTGCGCCAACACGGCGGGTGTCAAGGTGCTGAGCATGAGCCTGGGCGGAAGCGCGCCCTCCACAGTGATGCAGGCCGCCATCAACTATGCAGTCAACACGAAGGGCTTGCTGCTGGTGGCGGCAGCCGGGAACGATGGTTCCACAACGCCGGAGTATCCGGGTGGCTACTCGGATCCTAGCCTCTATCCGCAGTTTGCCGGTGAGGTGATCTCGGTTGCTGCGGAAGACGATGGCTCCACCAGTGCAGGGTATGGCTGCATGGCCAGCTACTCCAACTACGGGACGTGGGTTTCGGTGGCTGCCCCCGGAACAAATATCTTATCGACCCTGCCGTGGAGTACACCGTTCTATCTCGGCTATTACTACAACTTCTATTCCGGATACGACTACCTGAGCGGGACCTCGATGGCGACCCCCTTCGTGGCTGCAGTGGCTGCCCGGCGCTGGGGCTTCAGTCCAAGCGAGACCAACACCCAGATCAGTAGTGACATCGAGACTGGCAACCCCTATTCTGTCAACGCCGACGGCACCTGCTGGCCGACAGAGATGAGCGGCAAGCAAATTGTGAACGTGGCTGCCCAGATCAACCGCGCTGCCGTTGGTGCCAATGTGTTCAACGCCACCACCGGACTGCCGCTGCCCAACTCCTGGGTCTGGTTCGTAGATGATGATACTTACGCTTGGGGCGAGAGCTGGATCCCGAACTATCCTACTGCCTCCGAGGCAGACTTTATCGACCTGCCCTCCGCGGACACCTACTCCGCTGAGGTCTCCAACGCCGCGTACACCAATTCGTGGCAGTGGGCCTACTTCCATCAGGGCGGCTATGCTGGTCAAAATCTTATACCTGGCGTGTGGAACTATTGGTTCACCGGGATCCCCAATAAAACCGCCAACTTCGCTCTCGTCGCGGGCTGGAAGATGTGGGGCCTTGATCTCGATACGAACGTCTGGCTGCCTACGTACACCAACCCGCTAGATAGCAGCCAGCCGGGATACTTCATCGTAGGGCCCGAGGGGGACACCTACGGCTACGCCCCTGCGGAGGGCGATCCCACCGGGACGCTGATGGATTTCCCCTTCGCCATCTGGAATCGCGACGGAGGCTTTTTGGACTGGCTGCCAATTGAGTCCACCACAATCCGCAAGCGCGCCGCGCACGGGTCACTCTTGGCCGATGGGGCAGCGCCCTGGTACCCGGGCGACTACGTGATGGGGATCACCGATTACGGACAACCCCTGATCGGCAGCGAAACTGTGCTGGACTTTGCCCAGCCGTATGCCTACGTCTGGAAGAACGGGACTATGCTGGACGGAGGCTATTCAGGGGTGTGTGGCACCGACAGCTGGTACCCATTCACTCTCTCGAGCGGGGTCAGTGGGTCGACCACAATCTCATGGTCGAACCTATGCTCTGATGTGGCTCCCTATGCAGCCGGCTTCTCTGCGGCCGCCAAGGGGTCGGGTGCCTCCATCAACGGGAAGCTTCCCCAGTTCCCCAAGTAAACTTTTCTTGTGGGGGGAAAAAACCAGAAACACAGGAGCGGCACTTGCGTGCCGCTCCCTTATTTTCAGCTCAGGCTGACCCTTGAGCGATTCACCCCACCCAGGGAAGCAGGCGGAGGCTGGCGTTAAATCAGGCGCGCATATCCATGCGACCCTAAATCCTGAATTAAACCTGCGCTACAGTCTCGGCAGCCAACCCAGGCTCTTCGTGTTCAATCATTCGGGTGATCTGTGGCAAGTCCAGGAGCCCAAGGGGCGTTCTTGACCGGATCGAGGCGGGCTCAGCTGCGGGGTTTGCCTGCGACGGCCGTAATCACCCCTGCAAAAAGGAGGGCCGCGGCGGCAATGATTATCACTGCCACACCTGCCTGCGGGGTGGTAACGGTCGATGAGGGTGCAGAAAGGCGACCGGTCGGCGATCCCGAGGGGAAAGGCGTTGGAATTTCAGGTTGCGTGGGAAATTGAGTGGGCAGCGCGGTCGATTGCCCTGGCGTGGGCGAGACCGCAGGCGAGGACGCGGGCCGGATGATCAGCCGACGGCCGGGATAGATGATCGTGGTTCCGGTGAGGTTGTTCAAATGCTCAAGTGTGGCGAGGGAAACTCCGTACCCGAAGGCAATGGAGAAAAGAGTATCCCCCGGCCGGATGATGTAAGTGATGGAACCGTCGGCGTTGGGTGTATTGATGATCAGCGGTGCGGCGGTCGGCACTTTCGGATTGGGGGTGTAGGGCACCGCCTTCCCTCCGGTCGAGAGGGCTGCGATCTGGCAGTAGAAATAGGCGCTCCCCACCACGGCCACCCCTGCGCCGACATCCCTGAAGCCGGTGTCAAACAAGGCAATCCGGTGGAGCGCATCGCCTGTCCAAAAGTTGATCGCATCCTGGGCAGTTGCATTATTACCCCAGAAAACATTCTCGGAAATCAAGCCACCCAGGCTCAAATCCCCGGCCAGCGGATATCCAGCCGCCAGGGCGCGCTCACCTGCGCCTCGCCCCTGGGCGTCGGTATCGGAGTAGGTGCCGATCGAAGCCATGTAATCCGCCTGGTCCTGGCAGACGCGCATAAGGATGCTGTTGGTCTGATAGGGAGCCAGTCCGCACGAGGCGCGCAGCGCATTGACTCCGTCAATGACCTCCGCGGCAGTGGATTGAGCTGGAGCAAATACCAATCTTTCAGCCTGGACAGCTTCAGGACTGACGAGGAGCATCCCCAGAAGGACGAGAATCCAGCCAGCCCGGATAAATTTGGGCACGCAGCTATTATAATGGTTAAGCTCGCCAATTCCCCACCCTGCAAGCTCGCTGGAAATAGAAAAAAGCTCTTCCCTCAGGGAAAAGCTTTCCGGGGATTCATGAATGTTCGGGGAGCTGCCCTACTTACTCGCCGCACCCCTGATCCTGCCTGAAAAAATTGGAGGGCGCCTCAGGAAGGCGGGAGATTCTTGCGGCGCCGGTTGGCGATGATAAACAGGCCAATCGCCAGAAGATCAACGACAATCCCGATATAGGTGTATTTTATCTGGTACGCCATGAAACCGACCGGGTAAATGCCGGTGCCCTGCAAAATCCACACCGTACCCATCAAAATCAGGAGCACACCGAGAATATTGAGAACCACTCTCATTCCATACCTCCGTGAACCATTTAACGATATATTAGATCAAGTATAACCTATATTGCTGGCTACAACAAGCTGTGCTGCCGGGGAATATGGCCGCCGTGGGGAATGACATGGATTGCTCTAATCGACACCTGCGGATATAAAACGGCAATGCGACCCAGACAGGACGGGTCGAGGCGAGTGCCCCCAAGGGCTGGCGCAAAAAAGAAAATTCCCAGTAAGGAGACGGCGATCATAGAATGAACTTATTCTTGGCGCATTTCGGCGCGCATCTTTGAACAATTCTCCCACCTCCGGCGCACAACGCAGGGCCGGGAACGAGCCGGAACAGTTCCCGGTGGCGCCGAACCAGGGCCTGGCAGATGCAAATCACGCTCTGCCGCGGCGAAGGCTGTTCTTCGGTTTTTTCTCCGGCTTAGGCGGAATTTCAGCCGTTTCGGAAAATGCTTCGGCCACTTCGACCCGATCGCGCCCTGCCCTTTTAGCCCGGTAGAGGCTTTCATCAGCTGCCTTCAGCACCGCCTCGCCAGTCTGTCCATGGTCCGGATATGCTGCTACACCCAAAGACAGGGTCACCGAGCTCAAGGTGTGTTCATGGGATACTATTTCCAGGTGCTTGACTTCTTCACAGAGCTTCTCAGCCCGCTTTCGGGTGACTTCCAGCGAGGCATCCGGCATGATCAGGACAAATTCCTCTCCGCCATAGCGGCAGGCAATGTCTTCCGCACGGATGTTGGTCCTTAATAATGCACCCAATCTCCGTAAAACCAGATCGCCGGCTTCGTGTCCATGGATGTCGTTATACTGTTTGAAATGATCGATGTCCATCATCATGATGCCGAGCGGGCGCTGGTTGCGCATAACCCGGCGAAGTTCACGCTCCAGCGATTCCTCCATATACCGCCGGTTGAATAATCCAGTGAGGGGATCGCGGATTGACTGCTGGCGCAGGGTCTCGCGCAGTCGCAGGTTCGCCAGCGCAAGCCCCACCCGGTAGGCGATACTCCGGGAAAATTGCTGCTTCGACCCCGTGAACCACTCGCCAGGAGCTTCCGGATTGGGGGCCTGGCCTGCCTCATCCGGAAGATGGCGGACGTGGAGCAGGCCAAGCGCTTCTCCCTGAGCGACTAAAGGCACACAAATATAGGCTTCCGGCCCAGGGGCATGGATGTGATTGCACAGCAAGGCCAGCGACTCGCCTGAATGACCATTCTTCTCCCTGCCTTTGTCCATGACATGCAAACGCCCCAACCGCAGCCCCCAACAATCATTGGGTTCAAACGCCGAGGAGTCGGGTAGGGGTGGACCCCAGGAAGCGACCCGTTCGACCAGGTTCTTGGAAGAATTTATCGTATACAGGATGCCTGCATCCTGGTCGAACAATTGGCTTGAAATTTCAGCAGTTACTTTATATGCTTCTTCCAGGGTGGGACAGGTTTGGAGCAAATCGCTCATTTCATTTAATAATGCTGCCTCCCGGGTGTACTGCTCCAGTTCGCTGATATAAATGGTCTGCTTTTCGTTTGCTTCTTTCAAGGCGTCTTCGGTCAATTTGCGCCCGGTGATATCGCGGGAAATGCCAAATGTGCCGATGATCTTGCCATCCTTATCGCGCAGGGGCATCTTGATCACCGAGGCCCAGGTCGGAGACCGGTCAGGCCAAAACTCGCAGGTTTCGATATTAATCAACGGTTGAGCGGTACGAATAATGCGCTGCTCCATCTCGTACGTTGCCTGGGCATAGTCTTTCGTGAAATAATCAAAATCGGACGTCCCCACCATCTGCTCAGGCTCCAGGCCGTGTACAGCTGCAAGAGCCTTTCCCACCCGGGTATAGCGACTCCGGGTGTCCTTGAAGTAGATCGAATCTGGAACGTTATCCAGCAGCACATTCAACAAATATTGTTCCTGCGCCAATGCTTCATCGGCGCTCTTGCGTACGCTGATGTCCATGATCGCCCCGAGCATCCGCACAGGCTTTCCGGATTCATTACGGAGGATATACCCCCGGTCGAAAACACTGGCATAGCTGCCGTCAGCGCGACGGAGGCGATATTCCTTCGACCAGAACTCTTCCCCGGCATCGATTGCGTTTTGAATGCTCTTGACGACCTTTTCCCGGTCTTCCGGATGGAGTTGTTCCTCCCACCAGCTGTTATCGGGGTTCATCTGGTCTGTGGCAAAGCCGAAAAGGCGCCGCAGGCTCTGATTCCACCACCTGTGATTGGTCATTAAGTCCCAATCCCAAACGACATCATTGGTTGCGTAAGAGACCAGCCGGAACCGCTCCTCGGATTGGAGCAAAGCCTCTTCAACCCGCTTGCGTCCGGTGATATCGGTCGAGAGGCTTCCGATGCCGGTGACATTTCCTTGAGCATTGTGTAGAGGAAATTTGACCGTGATATAGGTGAATGTCCCCTCCCGGGTGGCGGCAGTCTCCTCCACTTCCAGGGATTCCCCTGTTTGCAGGACCGTCTGGTCATGAGCCCAGTTTGCATCAGCAGCCTCCGGCGGAAAAAGATCGGCGGCAGTCTTCCCGATCACCTGGTCACGGTTCATCCGGTACACACTTTCGAACTGGCGGTTGACCAGAATATACCTGCCCTGGGAATCCTTCAGGTAGATAATCGCTGTAGAATTGTCGAGGATCGATTGCAGCTGCGCTTCACTTGCCGCCAGAGCCTGACTCCTGCTCGAGATTTCCTCCTGGTCCAGCTGACGGCGAGAGGCGACCAGGATGGTTAAAGCAGACATGACAATGACAAAAATCAATAAGGTTTCCCACTGGGGTGACCCCTTCAGGTCATTTCTAAAAGCCGGCAATAATAAAATCCCGGCCACGTGCAAAACGCTCAGCCAGCACGTAATCCTTACGGAAACCAGCAGGCTGCTCAAGATTACCGAGATGACCACAAAAGAGAGATCGAACAGGACCGCATTCGGATAGCTGGCATCGGTAGAAGCAATCGCCCATACACCCACCGCGGTTGCCGATATGGTGAGCGGACCGGCAATTTTGTAATATTTCGTGCGAGTCGAGCCGTAGGCGAGCAGAAGCACCAGCTCCAAGATGATCGATAGGAGAAATACATCAATGTTCCTGGACCTCGGAAAAGTAAGAATTAAAGGAATTGTCAGCAGGATGCTCAAGATCATTGCCAGAAGGATTGAGGATAACAAGCGCACCTGGCGCTGGTCTTGCTCGGCAATATGAGCACCCGGTTCGATCAGAACGCGCAGGCTCCCCGCCAGCGCCTCACGTATCTTTCTTTGCCCAGATTTGGTTTTTGCAAGGAGTGGGTCAGGACTCATAAAGCATCCTTAATTGGGCAGACTGCGGCTTTCATCTGCCACATTGAGAATATAATGACGCGGTGGCTGTTTATTCCGCTGAGAGGAATAGCCCCCGCCTCATCTCTGTCCAACCCGGAAAGGGTCACGGACATCGATTGCCATCACTATACAATATATTTTTATATAGAACAAGACCCATGACCTGTGGGATTCCGCAGTATGTATTTTATGTAGGAGTGGGGCATGCAGGTGGCCAGGCGAGGCAAGGTAGGTTGAGGGAGTTGTTTTGGTGGGAAGGCATGCCGGGGGTGGCAGGCTGCGCAACAAGTGGAGTGCAGGTGCGCAGTAAGTGGTAGAAAGGGCCGGGAACGGTGGGGGCGGAGCGTTGGGATGGCGGAAGGGGGAACAGCGAGGAAGAAATTTCCGTGCGAATGGATGAAAGCAGGGGAGAGCAGGCGCGCCGAAGCAGGCCTGGGCTCCTGCTCAAGCCGAAGGGGGTGGAGGGTCAGGAGATCATGTGGGAGGAGGCAGGGAGGTGCGGGAGGCTTCCTGGATGAAGCGGGCAAGGTTGAGGAGGATGGAAAGGGTGTCGCCAATGAGGGTGGCCTTGGCGGAGTTATTCAAACCGAAGTAAGGAGAGCGCTTGAGGCTGAGGCGGGTCTGGGAGGCATTGCGGGATTCGGCGTAGGACTGTCTGCCGATGCGGAGATGCCAGAGGTCAGAATTGACCTGGACATCTCGGGCGAGGCGGAGGGAGCCATCCGGGAGAGTGAGGCCAACGGAGAGGGACATGCCGAGGGGGTGAACGGGATCGGCGAAAGAGCAGGGAGAAAGAGGCGGTTGGCCAGGGGCAGAGATGTCGGGCTGGGATTGGTGCAGGCACTTGGCGCGGCAGATCCACTTTGTGGAATGATGGGAGAAGTCGTGGCCATTGGGGGAAAGGAAGTAGCCATGGGGACAGAGGGGGGTGCCGTGGTGGTCATAGCCGCGCTGGAGGCAGGTGAGGGGCTGATCATCATTCTCGGCGTGGCGCAGGCGGATAGTGCGCAGGGCATGCAGGTCGGAGTGGACGTACTTGAGGATGTCGTCGAAGCCTTCAGCGGCATCGCCGAGGTACTCGCCGATCTGGAGGGCGGGGAAGCGGGAGCGCAGGTCAGTCAGGCCAGGGAGAGTGAGCAGGTTGTCGTTGTGGTTGGCAGGGGTGAAGGGGCCGGAGATCGGCCAGAAGACGAACAGGCGATCATCGATGATGTTGAAGGCCTTGGATTTGTAACCGAAGTGATGTTTGCCGTGCGGAGCGGATCTCTGTTTAGGATCCTGGTGGGTATTGGGGGTGGGGTGGGGCTGGTTGGAACCGGAGTAGAAGACGTAGACAGCCTGGGGATCGCGGAAAGTGGCAAAGCGGCAGTGATCGCGGCAGGCCTCGGTATCGCAGGTACAGCCTTCCTTGCCAGCTTCCCGAGCCGGGCATGAGCGGGAGGCTGCCGGGTCCGAACAGGCAGGCACCTGGGAGTTGCAGTGGCCATGGGAGCGGGACTGGACCAGCTGGCAGTCGGCGGAGAGGGAGATGCCGTTCTCGGGGGGATCCTCGGGGAAAGTGCTGGAAGAGGGGATCAGGCCATAGGCGATGAAAGCGATCACCAAACTATCCTGGCAGGAGCGAAATTGATCCAGGGGGGTGCCTGAGAAGGCCATGCGGAAGGTGGAAGCGGAAGGGATATCGCCTTCCTGGAAGCCGAGCAGGCGGCGGTAGAGGCAGCCGCGCTCGGAATGGCGGAGTTCGCGCACCAGTTTTTCCCAACCCCAGTGGTGATCGATAGTCAGAAAAGCGGCCAATCCCAGGCTGAGCGGGTCAAAGGGGGATGGACCGAAGGAACTCCTGAAGCGGGAGGCGAAGTAGGGCCGCCAGGGAGAGAAATCGAAGAGGGTCAGGACCAGGTCGAACGGATCCATGCTGGCCAGCTCGGCATTGGAATAGTTCTCGGGGGGCTGCCACTGGTAGCAGGAACGACAGCAGCGTGCCTTCCAGGGAGCTGGGTTGCCGGGAGTTGGCAGCTTGAACGGCAGTAGAGGGCGGATGGCCCCCCAGCGGAAGGTGGAGATGAACTGGGACTGCAGCAAACGGCGTTTGGCGGCGGGAATGTTCCGGGTCTCGGCCAGCTGGTTGCGGGAAGGGCTCTTCAAGTGGCGGAAAGGACTGTCCAGCACCTTGATGGCCGAGACGATGGGCGTGGCAGGGACCAGCATTCTCTTTTTCATGGCCGCCTCCGCATCCTGCGCTGCCAGGCTCGGTTGAGCGCCAGCGCCCGGTGGTAGGCTGCCCGGCTGTCCTGCTCGCACAAGAACCGCACGGGCTGCGACAGGGCAGGCAGCCGCAGCAGCACCAGGGCATCGTTGCGCAGCTGGCGCACCCGCTCCCCGCTGATCCCCCACTCCCGCCCGATCTCTCCCAGATCCTGTGGCCAGTATCCCCCCAGGCCGTAGTACAGAACGATCACCTGCCGCAAACGCTCCGGCAGACATTCCACTTCTTCCAGGAGTGCCTGGCTCACTTGCTCTTCCTGCCAGACCGCTTCGGCCAGCCCTGGCGTTTCCAGCCACTCTCCCCCTTCAACATAATCCCGGGACTGCTCTGCCATCTCTACGTATGCCCACAGGTGGCGGTAGATGGCAGTCCAGGCATAAGTTGAAAAGGCATAGCCCCGCCCTGGGTCATAGTTCAAGATCGACCGCCACACGGCGATCCGCCCCTCCTGGACCAGATCCTGGTATTCGATCCCCCCGAACTCTTGCTGCAGGATGAAACTGTGGATCAGCCCTTCATTGGCCTGCAGCAGGGCCTCCTGGCATTCCTGGCAGCCTGCCTGGGCACACGCAAAACGAGCCACTCCATTCGAGTGGCAAATAGGTACAATAGACATGACGGCATCTCCTTTACTAGGATTTGGAATTCGGTAAATCCCATTATCCAGCAAAGAGGTGCCGTCGTCTTGGCTTAAAGTGGGTCAGTTATTGAGTTGGCGCTCCCGTTTTTTTGAGTTGCGATTCACCCCCGCACATACTGCGGAATCCCCCTGTCATTCCACCCACGCCTGAACATTCATCGGGTACAATCGTCCCAATTCAAGGTTTCCGGATTGAACGCGTTTCCCCGCATGTTGCTGATTTTTCCAGGATGAAGACAGTAAATCCAGACTTTGTCAAACCCCAATATGACTCAAACGGCTTCGCCGGCCTTCCCCAGCGCATCCTCGAGCACCTGACCGGTCCGGATAAATATGATTCCGTGGTTCTTCTCCTGGTAGACGGCTTCGGTTGGCGTTTCTTTGAGAAATTCCAGGATGCAGCTTTCCTGAGAAGGATGGCACGCGAAGGTCACATCGAGAGGCTCACCGCGCAGTTCCCCTCCACCACCGCTGCTGAACTGACCACCATTCACACCGGAGAGCCGGTCGGTAAACACGGCGTCTTCGAGTGGAATTACTTTGAACCCGAATTGGGTGCGGTGATTGCCCCGCTGCTTTTCTCCTACGCTGGGACCCCGGAGCGCGACACTCTCAAAACGGCCGGCATCAAACCGCAGCGGCTGTACCCGAAAACGACGTTCTATCAGGGATTAAAGCGTCTGGGCATCCACGTGAACCTATTCCAGCACCGCGAGTACACTCCGTCCACTTATTCCAACATCGTCTTCTCTGGGGCAACCACGCACGGCTATAAGACCCTTCCGGAAGCCCTGGTCAACCTGGGCGAGCTGCTTGTCAAACAGAACCCGCCGGCTTATTTCTTCCTCTACTTTGAAAAAATCGATGCCATCGGCCATGAATATGGACCAGAATCCCCCCAGATTGACGCCGAGATCGAGAGCCTGCTGTTCGTCCTGGATTCCGCCTTCTCCCGGATCTCCTCTGCACCCGCCCATCGGACTCTATTCCTGTTGACGGCTGATCACGGCCAGGTAGAAACCGATCCAAAAACTACGCTTTACATAAACCGTGAAGCGCGCTTTGCCGGCTTCGAAAAATATCTCAGAACCGATCCGCAGGGCAGATTTCTAGTCCCTGGTGGCTCCTGCCGGGATTTTTTTCTATACATCCGGGACGGGATGGTCGAAGAAGCCCAGGCCTTCTTTACCCCCCGGCTGGAGGGCAAGGCAGAAGTATGGAAAGTGGCAGACCTGACCAGAGCGGGCTATTTCGGACCGGATGTATCCCTCGTCTTCCGCCGGCGCGCCGGGGACCTGGTGATTTTGCCCTATGCCCGTGAATCCGTCTGGTGGTACGAAAAGGACAAGTTCGAACAGAGATTTTACGGCCACCACGGCGGCCTGACCAGACAGGAAATGGAAATCCCCCTCATCACCTGGGAGCGCTAAACATTTAATTCCTGGCCAAAGGCCAGTCGGAATGCCCAGCAAAGTCCGACCTGTTTGGAGTAAAATTAGCTGTCCATTCATTCACCGCCGCAGCGCGGCGGTTCCTATACCCTTGAAGAGGAGAATTCCCCATGTACCACACCATTATTATCGTTGGCAATGTCGGCCGGGATCCGGAGATGCGTTACACCCCTTCCGGCCAGGCAGTCACTTCCTTCTCGGTTGCCACCAACCGCCAGTATTCCAACAACAACGGCGAGTTGATCAAGGAAACGACCTGGTTCCGCGTTTCCGCCTGGGGTAAACAAGCCGAAACCTGCAACCAGTATCTCAAAAAAGGCTCAAAAGTCCTGGTCGAAGGTCGCCTGACTCCGGACAAGGAAACAGGTGGCCCGCGCATCTGGACCGGGCAGGATGGCGCGGCACGTGCCTCCTTCGAGGTCACCGCCCAGACCGTGCGCTTCCTGACCTCACGGGGTGAGGCCGAAGCCAGTAGCCCCGTCGTCGACGAGGGCGCTGCTGCTCCGGCAGATGAAGCGGACATCCCGTTCTAGCCCGAAAGTGAGCAGGATATGACCACCCCACCGCCTAAGCAAGGCACACCGCTTTCCTTGGAAATCCCGTCGGACCTTCACCCGGTCTATGGCAACCTGGCGCGCATCATGCACGCCCCGACCGAGTTCGTCATGGATTTTGCCCGCTTCCTGCCTGGCGACACCAAAGCGAACGTGATGGCTCGCGTTCTCATGTCCCCGATTGGAACGAAGCTTTTCCTCCAGGCCCTCACCGAAAATGTAGCCCGCTATGAGGCGACCTTCGGTACAATCACCCTGCCGCCTGGAAGCGGCACTCTGGCTGATCACCTTTTCCGTCCTTTCCAGCCGCCGGAAGAACCCCCGCCGGAGGATAAAAAAAAGTAAACCATGCATAAGCTTGAATCGATCGCCGAGCAAATCCGTCAGACCTTCGAGGCGCGCACGGCAGCGCGCGACAAAGCCCTGTCACAGGCACGCGCGCTCACCCGTCACTGCGCGATGGCCATCCGTGCCGTCCACCGCGACGAAGAGCAGGCGATGCAGGAGCACCTGGACGAGGCGCAGAAGCTGGCCAACAGCCTGAAAGATGACTTGTCCGGGCTGTTCCCCGACCTGTACTTTGCTGGCTACACCCAGGATGCTTTAAAAGAATTCGCCGAGGCAAGCATCACCTGCGCGCTCGTCCGCCACCAGGGGCTTCCTACGCCTGAAGGTCTGGACCTGCCCTCTTTTACTTACCTGAACGGCCTGGCCGAATCCATCGGAGAGATGCGCCGCCGCTGTCTGGACATGCTGCGCCAGGGAAATTCATCCGAGGCCGAGCACCTGCTCGGCCATATGGACGATATCTTTTCCGTCCTGGTCACCATGGATTACCCGGATGCCATCACCAACGGCCTGCGCCGCCAGACGGATGTCGCCCGCAGTATCCTTGAACGAACGCGCGGAGATCTGACGTTCAGCTTGCGCGGCGAGCAACTGGAGCGCTCAATCTCGCGCCTGAGCGGAACAGTCCGTGGACCCGACGGGCTGCCGGGAGACGGGCAGAGACCATCTCCCCTCCCACCCGAAGAAGAATAATCCCCCATGCCACCAAGTGGTCATCGTCATCTCTTAATCCTCTACATGTACACCGTAAACCGCTGGTGGCGGGCAGTCCTCAGCAATGGGATTGTCCTGCTTGTCCTTGCGATTGGTCTGGGCCTGTTGCCGCGCTATCTGCCCCAAGACAAATTTCTGGCTGTCGAAAACCAAACCTTGTGGGCGGTCGGCAGCATCGGGCTCATCGTCATCTTTACGGCCGTCTTCTTGATCGCCATACGCAAATCGGCCTATATACAGCCGTTCGACGACCACCTGCGCCTGTCAACGCCTTTTTTGCGTCTGAACATCTCCTACCGGCGCATCCGCCAAGCCTCCACCACCGAAATGTCGCAGCTGTTCCCGCTGGACAAAACCCGGGGCTGGCGCCGGAGGTTCCTGCGACCTCTCACCGGTAAAACCGCGGTTGTTTTGGACCTCTCCGGCTTTCCCATCGGGCGAGCGGCACTGCGCCTGTTCCTTTCGCCGTTCTTCTTCGCCGACAAAACAGCCCGCCTCGTTATCCTGGTTCAGGATTGGATGGCCTTTAGTACGGAAATGGAGAGCTTCCGCAGCACTTGGACAGAATCACTGCGCCAGCCGCCGGGAAATTCGTCGCCGACCATTTTTGCCGCTTCCGGGTACAAGGGATGAATGTTTATTTCGCCTGTTCCATCACAGGTGGGCGGGAATTCGAACCGGTCTATCAGGCCATCACCCATGCCCTGCAATCAGACGGGCACAGCGTCCCCACAGCGCACCTGGCGGATGCAGATGTAAAAACCCTGGAAGCGACGGCGAGCCCGGTCGAGGTCTACGAGCGAGATATGGCCTGGATTCGCTCCTGCAATGCCCTGGTTGCCGAAGTAAGCACTCCGTCCCATGGCGTCGGGTATGAAGTCTCCTTTGCATTGAATATCGGCAAACCGGTTCTGTGCGTTGCCCGCAAAGGACAGCCAGTCTCCAAGATGCTTACCGGGAACACGATGGCCAACCTCCAAATGGAAACTTACCAGGATGTCACCGAAGTCGTGGCGAAGATGCGGAATTTTCTCGCCGGCATTCAATCCAATTTGTGAAGATAGTCACGAGTTATCCATGACTTTTTTCTCTTTTACATGTCAGACAATTAAGCTATTATAGACAAGGAGACGGGATCAGGACACCTCCAACAAGATCATCACTGTCTCCTCCTTTGGCGAACGCCTCCGCAAAGTAGCTCCACTTTGCGGAGGCGATTTTTATATTTCCTCGAGTGCCTAACCTTTACGCAGCCTCTCGGCTCAGTGCCGAAGTCGCCTGGGCACCTTGGATAAGGCCATCCCTATCCATGACCAGCAACCAGGAGAGCCGCGACACAATTGTTGGCAATATGCGCCAGGGTGGATGGCCAGATGGAAGAACTTTTCAGATAGAGCCACCCGGCGACCAGGAGACCAGGTCGCCGCGAAAGACGACCGTCTGGAAGCGCTTGCGGTCCCGCCATGGATAGCGGGCGGGTAGCCCCTTCTCCCGGTTCGTGCGCGTGGTCTGCAGGTTCCCGAAAAACTTGCGCACAGCCTGCTGGATGCAGGCACTGGGCAGCCCGGCATAGCGCTCTTTGCGGCGCAGGAAATGTGCATCGTAGGCCGTAAGCGTTGGCCACTTCCAGCGGGAGCGGCGGATGCGTTTATGCGTGCGGACCATATCGTTCCACAGCCTGGCCATCGAGCCTCGCTCCCGGTCGGAGGTGCGCTTGATCGCAGCCGTCCGGTGAAAGCGGATGCGCATCACCCGGCAGGAGGTCCTTTCCTGCTCAACACCCAAAGTAGAACCCATGTTCTGTATTATACCCCCTGAACCACGACTGGCAAGTTCTTTTGGCGCTGCGCGCCGCCGCCTTTCATCCCCACGCCTTAAGGCGGGAGCCTTTCAGCGGATCCGGTAAATCGCATGGACAGACCAGATCGCAAAGAAACACGCAATAAACAGGGAAATCTCAATCACTGAGCGTCGTTGTGTGGTCGCCATTAGACCGCCCGGGATACAACCCTTTTTCCATTCATCTGTGCGGTATCGGAACCACTGAATTCACAAAATGATTGTCCTCACAGGAGGGATTTGTCGATACTCCTGGGTGCGAAATACCACCAACACCATGCAAGGAAATCTAACAGTTACCCTGGAAAGCTGAAAGGGCCACATTAAAATATTCAAGCAGCCGCATCAGGCTGCCTGTGAAGCCGGTTGTTTAAAGTGGGGTAATACCACCGTAAAGGTTGATCCCTGCCCGAGAACCGACTCTACCCAGATGCGGCCCTGGTGGTTATCCACGATGGTTTTGACGATCGCCAGCCCCAACCCGGATCCGCCCACCCCTTTGGGGACATTGCTGGCGCGGTAGAACTTCTCAAAGATGTGCGGCTGGTCTGCAGGAGGGATTCCCGGCCCGGTGTCCGAAAGCCGCAGAATGATCTGGTCGCTCTGGACATCCAATTTGATCCTGATCTCTCCGCCCTCCGGGGTGTATTTGACCGCGTTGCCGATCAGGTTATCCAGCATCTGGCGCAGGCGGATTGGATTCCCGCGCATCTGCGCATTATCTCCATCCGGCAACTCCAGGTGCAGTTTTATCTTTTTCTCAGTGATTTGCGGCGCCATACTCTCCAGAGTATACCGGATCATCCCGCCCAACGGGGCGACTTCTTTCTGGACATCGATACCGGCTTCAAGGCGGCCCAAATCCAGCAGATCATTGACCAGGCTGGTGATGTTCTGGACGCTGTTGTGGACCCGTTTAATAAACTCACGCTGCTGGTCGTTGATCGGGCCGACACGATCGAGCAATTCCACATAGCCCAGAATGGCGGTCAACGGGGAGCGAAGATCGTGTGAAACCGTGTGTACGAATTCGCTCTTCAAGCGGTCGATCTGTTTCAGGTGGGTGATATCCTGCAATGTAATCACCGATCCTACGCCTGGGATGGGAGTATATTGGGCTGTCAGAACCCGCCCATCCTCAAACGTAATTTCATGGTTCGGTTGGGACTCCTTCGGATCGAAGTGCAAAAGCGTCCGCAGATCCGGATTAGGGATGACCTCCAGGATAGGCTTCCCCATGACCGCCTCGTCATTCCAGATGCCGAAGGCCCGGTGCACAGCCGGGTTGATCAGCAGGAGGTTCAAATTTTCATCGAGGATGATAACGCCATCTTCGATGTTATTAATGATGGTCTCGAGCTTCTGCAATTCGTTGACCCGCTGCTGCAGCGATGCGGTCGTCCGCCGGACCTCGCGCCGGGTCCAATCTCCCAGCTGCCGGGCGCGCCTCAGGCTGTTTTCCACCGTCTGGATGATGTCATCGATACGCAGTGGAGGATAAAGACAGTCACTGATGCCAACATGCAGGGCCTGCCTCACCACCTTGGGAAAATCCTCGGGCAGGAAAAGGAGGATTGGCAGTGTCGGGAAACGATCCAACAGGACCGAGGCGATATCAAGTCCGTCCGAAGCGTCGAAGATCTGGCTGAGGATTAGCAGGGCAGGGGTGGATTCCGCGAGGGCCTTCTCGAGGGCAGGCCGTTCATGCGCGACGGCAATCTCGTAAGAGGCCGCCGCCAGTGCCTTTTCGAACAACCGTAGAATTTGCCCCTCTTCAAGAGCCAGGAGGACCAGATCAGACTTGGGCATGGATCACTCTTCATTTCTTACTGCCAGGTTGGCCCGTCTTTTTGGATTGCTCCGGGGCAACCAGTTGTAAAACGCTGAGCAAGGCTGTCTGTGTGGATTTGAGAGCCTGAATCTGCTTATCGGTCAACTTTCCCATATTATCCGTGAGAAGCAAATCGACGGGGTAGGTCGCGGGCTGCACCAGTTCACGGATCCGCTGTTGGAGTGATACCAGTTTTTTGTCTTTCTTCTTCTCGCTCTCCTGGGCGGAATCGGCCGCCTCCTGCAGAGCGCGGAAAAGGCGGGCATTCACCAGCGAAATCGAGGCATAATCCGCTACCGCCTCCAGCAGGGTCAGCGTGTTGCGCTCAAAAGGCTTGTCCTTTTTTCGGACAACCACCAACAAACCGATCACCTCATTGCGAATCTTGACCGGTACGACCACTGCGGATCGTCCGAGGCTGGCTACTTTAAATTGATTGAGCGGTTCGCCAATGATGGCTAGTGTCTCCCCGGAGAGTGCCACTAGTGAGCTGATACCATCCTCCAACGGCTGGCCCATTTTCTTCGACCAGGTATCGGGTAGATTCCGGTGGGCTTCCAGGATGAAATTCTTGGAACGCTCATCCCGCACCAGCAGCCAGCCGAAATCCGCCTCCGCGACATAGGTCATCCCTTCGACGATCTTATCAAACAGGATGCGCTGGTCCGTGATCGAGATGACTGCCTTGCCCACTCCGAAGATGGTCGTCAACTCCCGCACGCGCCGCTGCAGCTCCTGGTTGGTTTCCTTCAGCTGCTGGTCCAGGCGCTGGCGGGCACGACTTTCGCGGACCTGTTTCAGGGCGCGTTCCACAGCAGCGACCACTTCCGTTTCGCGCACCGGCCAGACCAGGTAATCCGTGCCTCCCAGCCGGAAAGCCTGAATCACCTTGTTCTCCTGACCCTTTTCGGCGATCACGATCACTGGAATTTGCAGGCCCTGCGAATTTAATGCCACCAGCAAATCTTTCCCGCTCAGCCCGGGCAGGTTTAAATCAATAATGATCAGATCCGGCGTCGATTGGACCGCCAGTTGGATGGCGCCAGAGGCATCTTCGGCGATCTGAACTTGATATCCCAATGGCTGAAGTGCCTGACGTGCGACAAGATCGCTGATATCAGGATCACTCTCGACCAGTAGGATGCTTTCATTAGACGTATTCATATTAGACTGGAGCACCACTTGGATGGCAAAATTGACCCTCCCGATTGTAACACTGTTAACACAATCACGATCATATCATGTAAAATGTCCCCATGACCCCCAAAAAATATAGTCCCGCGGACAAAACCCTGTGGTGGCGCGACGGCATTATTTATCAGATCTATCCACGCTCCTTTGCCGACAGCAACGGCGATGGGTTGGGCGACCTGCCTGGGATCACAAGCCGTCTGGATTACCTCGCCGACCTGGGCATCGATGCAATCTGGCTGTCGCCGATCTACCCCTCCCCGGATGCTGATTTCGGCTACGATGTGGCCGATCACTCTGCGGTAGACCCGCGCTACGGCACCCTGGCCGATTTCGACGCGCTGATTGCCGCGGCACACCAGCGCGGACTCCATGTGGTGCTCGACATGGTCATGAATTACACCTCCGATCAACATGCCTGGTTCAGAGCCTCCCGTTCCGGTCGCGACGACCCAAAACGGGATTGGTACGTCTGGCGCGACCAGCTGAACAACTGGCAGGCCAGTTTTGGCGGCCGCGGCTGGGAGTTCGACGAGACCCGCGGTCAGTACTACTATCACATGTTCCTGAAAGAGCAACCGGATGTCAACTGGCGGAACCCAGAGGTGCGTAAAGCACAGTTGGATGTCTTCCGCTTCTGGCTGGAACGCGGTGTGGACGGGTTTCGACTGGATGTGTTCAACGTCTATTTCAAAGATGATCAATTTCGCAACAATCCGCCCAAATTCGGCCTGCGCGGGTTCGACCGCCAGCGGCATGTTTACGACTGCGACCGGCCGGAGATGGTCCCGTTGCTGAACGAACTGCGCACCCTGCTGGATTCGTATCCGGAGCGGTATGCCGTGGGCGAGACATTTGCAAGCTCCGCCGAGCGCGCGGCCAGGTACGTTGACGACGGGATGCTGCATGCAGCCTTCAGCTTCGACTTCACCTCATCCGATCTTTTTTTCCCCTGGAACCCGGATTGGGTCCGCAAGCAGATCGCGCGGCGTGAAGAATGTTTCACTGCCGGACGATGGCCGACCACCGTGATGAGCAACCACGACACCCCGCGCACCGCCAGCCGCTATGCCAGGGGGGAAGATGACGCCCAGGCAAAGCTTGCCATGGCTATCCTGCTGACCCTGCGCGGTACACCTTTTCTATATTATGGCGAAGAAATCGGCATGCGCGACGTCTCCCTGCGCCGCAGCGAGATCATGGACCCACCGGGAAAACGCTACTGGCCGATCTACAAAGGCAGGGACGGCTGCCGCTCTCCTATGCAGTGGGATGGCTCCACGTACGCAGGTTTTACGACGACCAGACCCTGGCTGCCGATTTATCCAGACTACGCCTTCCGTAACGTCGCGGCCCAGGGCTCTAAAGCCGACTCCATGCTCAATTTCACAAAAAAATTGATTGCGCTGCGCAAAGAAACGCCTGCCCTCTGCCGCGGGGAGCTTATCTTTCTGCCCGGTCCCCGGGGAACCCTGGTCTATAAACGCACCATTCCGGGGCAGGAGGTGCTTGTGGCAATGAACTTTACATCAAAAGCAATCCGCATCCAGGTCGATCCAACTCCTGGGAAAAGCCGCCACCTCCTATTTTCATCCGCACTGGATAGCAAAGGCCCGCTTCCTCCGGCGCGTGAATTAAGACCTTACGAAGTATGCCTGTTCGTGTGAAGGCAATACTTCTTAATTTCTCCCCATGAAACCAGTACCCAGGACGGTTTCCCCAAAGTCCTGGCTGGGAATTGCCATTCGCTCTCTCCGGCAGAGAGACATGCTGACGATCGTTTAGGGCGCTTCTTTTGAGTTGGACTGATTTCTAACCAACGCGAAAACTTCCCCATTGAAAAAAGTTTTGGATCCCTGCCCCGAGGCAAAAAATGGTGATTAAGAAATTAGCTGGCAGCATCCCCGCGAGGCTTGCCCATTTCACCGGATCCCTTCTGGCTGCGCCTGGTTCCATCCTGCTTTTCTTTTCCCTGACATATTTTGCTCCCGGTGGTGTTGTCGGAAGCGAAGTCACCACATACCGAATCCAACGTATGGCCCCCACCTTCAGGTGTGGAGGGTTTAAGCGATCCGCAAGACCGGATCGTCCTCCTGAACGCGCAATAAATCAAGGCTCTCCGCATGGCGCGTCTTAAATTAGAGGGTTGTTTTTTCCTGCCTAGCGACTATACTATCTTTAATGGATGGATTCGCGTATATCCCGGGAATCGAGCCTCAGGATCCCGGTCCTCTCGGACGCTTTTTACCCCCGGTGCCAGATGGGATCGCAGCCGCCTTCCTGGCCCGGCATACTGAGCGCGGGGCGTGGGTTCTGGATCCATTCGGTGCCGCTCCACGCCTTGGAACAGAAATGGCCCGCAGTGGCTACCGCGTGCTGGTTGCAGTCAACAACCCGGTGACACGCTTCCTTTACGAGATGGCTGCCCTCCCGCCAACTGCAGCCACCTTGCAGGCCGCTCTCGCCGAACTGGCCTCTACCCGCAAGGGAGAGGAGCGCCTGGAATCACATCTCCAGTCACTCTATTTAACCACCTGTGTGAAGTGCCAGCGGAGCATTCCGGCGGACGCCTTCATTTGGGAGCGTGGTGGGAAAACGCCCGTCGGTCGCCTCTACCATTGCCCATGCGGCGAATCCGGTGAATATCCCGCAACGGATGCCGACAAAGATCGCGCGGCCCAGGTGGCTGCAACGGACAACCTGCACCGTTCCCGTGCCCTGGAACGCCTCGCCGCTCCGGATGATCCGGACCGCATCCACGCCGTGGAAGCGTTGGAATGTTATCTGCCGCGTGCCGTTTATGTCCTTACCACCATCATCAATAAACTGGACAGCCTGGCCCTCCCCCTGGAACGTCGCCGCGGCCTGACCGCGCTGATCCTCATTGCCTGTGACGAGGCGAGTACACTTTGGCCACACCCCACGGAACGCCCGCGCCCAAAGCAGCTGACCGTGCCACCGCGCTTCCTGGAAAAGAACATCTGGTTATCGCTCGAGCAGGCCGTGGGGGCCTGGGCGAACGACGCCGTTTCCATCCCGCTCGCGCTCTGGCCGGCCCTCCCGCCCGAAAATGGCGGCATCTGCCTCTTTGAAGGCCCGCTGCGCGATCTGGCCACTCACCTGAAGGAGATTCCTCCTGGCGCAGTGGTAACCGCCCTGCCGCGGCCAAACCAGGCTTTTTGGACGCTCTCGGCACTGTGGGCCGGCTGGGTATGGGGACGTGCGGCCGTCGGTCCTTTCAAATCCGTGCTCCACCGCCGCCGCTATGATTGGAACTGGCACGCTGCAGCCTTGTATGCGGCGCTGAGGAACCTCTCCAGCCACCTGCCGCTGAATGCCCCTCTCTTTTCCCTGCTCAGCGAAGCAGAGCCCTCCTTTCTATCCGCAGCCATGCTGGCCGCCTCCACCGCCGGGTTCGACTTGCACGGCCTGGCAATCCGCACCCGCCATGACCCGCTGGAGATTGTATGGTACCGCCAGGCTTTTGCCATGGAAAACAAGGAAAACGTGGATGGCGAGGCTGTCCGAAAAGCGATGCACGCCTATCTGCAGGAACGCGGTGAGACGGTACCGTACCTGCACCTGCATGCAGCTGCACTCGCATCGATGGCCGAGGACCACTCTCTAACCTGGCGCGAGGAAGCCCTGGCACAGCTGCATGCTCCCATCCAGGCTGCCTTGGCCGGAAAGGAGTTCGTGCACTTCGGCGCCAGCGAAAACCCGGAGCTGGGTCTGTGGGGATTGGGAACCTGGGACAGCCAGGGGGATCCGTTAGCAGATCGAGTTGAAATTGCCGCCGTGCACTTTCTACAAAAGAACCGCGCCAGCACTCAAGCCGAACTGGAAAACAGCTTGAACGCGGAACTCCCCGGCCTGATCACGCCTTCGCTTGGGCTGATCCGTGCGGTGCTGGCCTCCTACGCCGTAGAAAAGGAAAGCCGCTGGGAACTGCGCCCCGAAGATTCCCCCTCGGAGCGCAGCACGGACCTCGAATCAGCCGCACAGGCCCTGACTGCCCTCGCCTCGCGGCTGGGATATACCGCCGTTCGCCAGGAAAGTCCCCGGCGAGCGCTGCTCTGGCAGGAGGCAGGAAAAACAGCCTACACTTTCTACCTCCTGGCATCCGCAGTGACCGGGCGCATCCTGCGCCAGAACACGTTTCCTCCTGGACGCAGCCTGCTCGTCATCCCCGGCGGGAGGGCGGGGCTGCTCGCCTATAAACTGCAACGCGACCCCGCCCTCAAAAGCGCCGCCGAAGGATGGCGCATCGTCAAGTTGCGCACTCTGCGGCGGCTGGCAGGGATGGCACAGATCACCCTCCAGGAGTGGGAGAAAGAGCTTTCCGGGGACCCCATTGAGCCTCCTGAACAGATGAAACTGTTTTAATGCAAAACCGTATAACAAATAGAATTATTTCACCCCGGAAAGCCGGGTGTGTATCATTTTTTCGGGGAATCATCTCTTTGATAGAGGCCACGTCCATATTTGAACTTACGCCAGGGATTGTCCTTGGGGTCTCTCGGTTGGGCGGGAATCAAGAGAGAGATCTTTTTGGCGGCCAGGAATGCATCTCGGCGAGAGATTGATTTGCGGGCTGGAGCTGGTTTTTCCCGGGACTGATGCAGTTTCTGTCTTTGTTGGGCAGCTTGTTTGCGTAAGCGCATTTCTATCCTGGGCCAATCTTCCTTCCAGCGGCCGCTGCACAGGATGTTACGCAGGGCCAGCATCGGATTGACATGTCGCTCCGCCCAGTGCATCCCGGCGCCTTTCAAGCGGGCTTCCACGACCAGCTTATTACCGCTTTCCACAATGCCGCTGGCGATTGGCCAGCCTTCCTCCTGAAAGCGTGGATATTGAAGTTGCTGCTCCCGTTTTTGGAGGTAGGCCAGATTGGCAGATATTTCCACTGCTTCAGGATGTTTGGTCCGCAAACGCCGTAGTTCAGTCAACAAGCGTTTAGGCCCTTCATGCTTGAGCCGATGGAGCCGTTCCTGGAGCCACTCCTGGGCCCTGGGAGTGCCTTCTCCGTATAGGAATTCTCCCACCTCACTGAGGTGTTCTCCGGCATGCGGAAAATCCAGGATGCGCACGGCATCCGGCCGGTGATAATCCGTGAATCCCTGCAACCAGTCCGACCCATCCATAATGGCGGCCACCTGCAGGGCATTTTCCACTCCCCGTCGTTGGATCTCCACCAGAGCCTGCCGGGCGAACTCCTCTGCACTGATTTTGCGGGAAAAATACGACAAATGACGGGTATGCACCACCCATTCCCCCCTTTCCAGCACGGCTGGTTGCACTTCCCCAATCACCAATGTGCGCACTTCTGCCCACTGCCCATGCAACAGCGGGACCATCGCGCCATCCGCACTGATTTGCATTTTCTCCGCTCCTGCCGGCGCCGCAGGCTGTTCTTTCTCTAATCGCTCCATTTCCTCCTTTTGCATCTCTGCATACGCCGCCCCGGCGGCCTCACTGTAACGCTGGCTGACCGACTTGCTCACTCCAATCCCTTGCATGTCTGCCATCATTTCTACCGCACGCACAAATGGCATCCAACTCGACAGCCGCACCAGGCTTCTCGTGGGCGCGCGGCGTCAGGCTACCTGGCAAAAGTTCAAGTTCCTCATCCAGGGGGAAAAACTGCCCGCCCACATTCCGGACACTTGCCATATTCCCGTTGGAGCTCCACCTCGTTCCCCCCGCGCACTTCCAGCCGCCGCTTCTTCTTCCCTTTCCTCGACAGGCTGGCTCCACAGTGCGGACACTGCGGCCCATCCGGCCCCTCGATCCATTCCGCACTCGCACTCGCATTCGCCGTGTCCGACAGCATCTGCGCTCGAAACTCATCCAGCCGCCGGTCCACCTCTGCCTCGATCTCTCGAAAGGTCGCCCGCGGATGCTGCCGCCGCCATTCCGCCATCCCTTCGTTAATTTCTTCGCTCTTCTCTTGCCAGCCTTTCTTCATCTGCTCGCTGTTCATACGGCCTCCTCGCTCGCTTTTCCCCCATCTTACTCCTTTCCCGAAAAAAAGATACACACCCCGGAAAGCCCAACCGCTTGCTTTCCGGCAGGGATAACTCTATAATTGATCCAGTATGCCAAAAATTACCCTCAAACAGCTTGGAACGGCCTCGAAATACCTGGTTGTTCTGGCGGCATTATTCGTCATCGCCGTCTGGTGGATCAACACTCCCTCTGGAGTGCTTGGAAAACTCGCTGCCATCGGTTATGCCGTTTGTCACCAGCTCAGCAGCCATTCAATTCATGTCGGTTCATACCAGTTGCCCCTGTGCGCACGCTGCAGCGGGATGTACCTGGGGGCGATGACCGGACTGATTTTCCAGGCAATCGTCAGCCGCAGGCATGGGAAAATGCCGCCCTGGAAAATCCTCATCCCGCTGATTGTTTTCCTGGTGGCCTTTGGAATCGACGGTCTCAACTCATATTTATACCTGATCAAACAAATCTCCCCGGGGATGCTTAAAAATATCCCCAACCTGTATATTCCCAACAATGCCCTGCGCCTGCTGACCGGCAGCGGCATGGGGCTGGGGATCGCTGCCATCATTTATCCGGCGTTCAGCCAGACCGCCTGGAGCAATATGGTGGACCGACCCGCTTTGCCGGGTCTGAAATCCTTTGGCCTGCTCGTCGCTATCCAGCTCGGCCTCGATCTGCTGGTGTTGACCAACAGCCCGATCGCGCTCTACCCCCTGGCCGTGATCAGCATCCTGGGAGTGCTTGTCTTGCTGATCATGGTTTACAGCATGGTCTGGATCCTGCTGATGAGGCAGGACAATCAATTCCACCACTTCAGGCAGCTCTGGCTGCCGATCGTGGCCGGACTGACCATTGCCATGATCCAGATTTCCGCCATGGACGCGCTGCGGTTCTGGCTCACCAAAACCTGGGGAGGACTCCCCCTGGGTTAATCTCCGGATAGGAGGACCTCGGTATGGATACTGCGCTTTTTGGGATCATGTCCGCTTTCGGTTTATCCGCCAGCGCCGGGCTGAATGCGTATATTCCCCTGCTCGTGATTGGAGTCGTCGCCCACTATACGAATCTGATCAAATTAAATCCTCCCTTCGACCTTCTCGCCAATCCCTGGATCCTGATCCTGGTCGGTGTGCTGCTGATCATCGAGATGCTGGCCGATAAAATCCCGGCAGTCAACCACATTAACGACCTCATCCAGACCTTCATCCGCCCGGTGGCGGGAGCCATTCTCTTTGCAGCCAGTGCCAATGTAATCACCCATGTCCACCCCTTGATCGCCCTGGCCTGCGGATTAATCATCGCCGGCAGCATCCACGTCGTCAAGGCTGCAGCGGTGCGCCCGCTGGTCACTGCTGCCACTGCCGGTACCGGGAACATCCCGGTCAGCATTACCGAGGATGTCATCGCAACGGTCCTGTCCATCCTTTCGGTGGTCATCCCGATCCTGGCCGGCATCCTCCTGGTTCTCGTGGTGGCATTCATTATTTGGTGGTTCTGGCGGCGCTCGATCCGCAAACATCAAGCGGCTGCATAAAAATAATTTAAAAAAGCGGAGGAGAAGAATGCCCGATTCCGAGGTCCCCGAGAGCGGCTCGCCCCCCGTACCGCCGACAAATACCCTGGCGCTGGTGAGCCTGATCAGCGGTATTGCTGGTTGGACGATCGTACCCTTCCTGGGTGGGATTATTGCGGTCATCACCGGCCATCTTGCTAAAAACGAGATCCAGAGGAGCCCGGGCACGGCCACGGGGCAAGGCTTGGCGACTGCCGGCTTGATCCTGGGGTACATCAGCATTGCCCTGGGAATCTGTTTTCTCTGTCTGGCTCTACTGGGTCCACTGCTGTTCGGGGTGACTTTCTTTTCCTCAATCTTGCGGGCATTTGGAACTGGAACGGGCAGCTAAAAAATGGCTGATGCAGGAATCCCCGTTCCACCATCCCCGCCCAGGAAAATGAACACCGCTCTTGTGGTCGTGATCGCGATCGTACTCGCGGGCTGTTTCTGCGTCGGGTTGTGCGGGCTGCTGTTTGCCTTCGGGCCGGACATCCTGCATGAGCTGGGACTTTACAGCTGGCTGCCGGCTTTGACCGTTCTGGGTTGAAACGCACTCGCCCCGGTTCCTCAAGCAGGACCGGGTTTTTGACCTGCTGAAAAAATCTTTTTCAAATCCTCCAGCGCAGAGCGAGCCTGAGCGCGCGTTTCCGGGTCAAGATCGAGGTCGGCAAACTCTTCCTCGTCCAGGACCGTCTGGTTCCCGTCCGGATCGACCCACAGGTCAAGGGCCAGGTCAACGTACGAGAGACGGTCCTCGGCTTCCAGCACGGCCGGGCGCCCGATGTTGCAGTACCAGCCCTTGATCCGATCATCTTCCCGGTCATGGATCTCGAAGATGTTATACCAGCGGTCGATGTAATAGGTTTCCACGAAACGATCCCCCTCCCTGAGCACGGTCCCCATAAATGGTACGTCCGCCCGGTTAAAGCGCGCTTCGAGGATTACTGCCCGCCTCTCCCGGTGCATGACCGTGCCTGTATAATGCCAGGTTTCTTCTCCGGCGGGGTTGCGCTTGATGACCGTGATGGATTGGTTCATGAAAGGCACTCGATCGCAGCCGTGGGAATTTCCAAGGCAAGCTCTTCACCAACCTGGGGGGCCGCAGGAAGGTAAAAGTAGAGGCCGCTGGACAGGAACACCTTGAAGCGCTCCTGGGTAAAGACAACATCCGTCACCCTGCCCGAGGTCCTGCCGGCGGATCCCGCCTCCGGGACCTGGAGGCTGCCTGCGGACAGGAGCCGGCTGCCTTCCGGGCGCACCAGCAGGGTGAGTATGTCGCCGGAGGTGTGCGGGTGAGCGCAGGCAACTGCGAAGGTGCCCGCGGCTGTCTCGACCCGCCCGTCGGGTCGCAGCCTCCCCTCGAGGATGTTTCCCATTCCCAAAAACCGCGCAGCCCAGGCTGACCCCGGGTTCTCCCAGACCTCCTGAGGCGTGCCGCTGCGTAGGATTCCCCCTTCGTGCAGCAGGAGAACCCGGTCGGCCAGGGTAAATGCTTCCTCCTGGTCGTGGGTAACGTAAATTGCCGGGACACCGCTTGCGCGCAGGATGCTGCGCAGGTCCTCAAGCAGCTGTTCACGCAGGCTGCGGTCCAGGGCCCCGAGCGGTTCATCAAACATCAACAGTCGCGGCCGGGGGGCCAGGGCGCGCGCCAGTGCGACCCGTTGCTGTTCCCCGCCCGAAAGGTCAGTGACTCTCCGCTTCCCGAAACCGGCCAGGCTCACCATTTCTAGCACATTGGCTACGCGCAGCTTGATTTCACCCGGAGGCAGGCGCTGCATTTTCAACCCAAAAGCCACATTCTCCGCTACCGACAGGTGTGGAAACAGGGCATAGTCTTGAAAGACCAGACCAAAGTTCCTGCGGTAAGCCGGGACTGCGGAGAGCTGTTCCTCTTCCCAGCAGATCTGGCCCTGCTCGGCAGTCTCCAGCCCGGCGATGATGCGCAGCAGCGTGGACTTGCCGCTGCCTGAAGCGCCCAGCAGGCACACCGTTTCCCCCGCTGCGACGGTAAATGCCACGCCGGTCAGAAGCCTTTGACCTTCGAAGGATTTCCAGATATCGATCACTTCAAGCAAGGGTTTCGCCATAGGGGTCCTGAAAGAGGATGGACGCCAACTAGCTGGAGCCCGATCCCGAGGTCCGCAGGATCGGCATCCGGTGCTGATCCCTAAAATTCTCCGACTCCCGGCAGACGGAGTTTCTCGATCAGCAAAATCCCCGCACCACAGACAACCATCAGGATGGTTGCCATCGCCATGGCCTGGCCATAATTCAACCCGCCGGGCTGGGAAAGGAAACGGGCAATGGCAATCGGCAGGGTCGGGTACTCCGGGCGAACGACCAGCGAACTGGCTCCGAACTCACCCAATGAGACGGTGAAGGCAAACACCGCCGCGGCCAGCGTCGAGCGCGCAACGATCGGCCAGTCCACCGTCAGCCAGACCTTGAACGGGGAAGCACCGAGCATGGCAGCCGCCTGGCGCAGCCGGTCCGGGATGGAGGCCAGGGGGGGCTGCAGGCTGCGGATGACAAAAGGCAGGGCGACCAGCGTATGCGCCAGCGGGACGATCAGCGGCAAAGTTACCAGCGCAAGCGGGGGTTTGTTGAAAGAGACAATGAAACCCAGTCCCAGGGTCACAGTCGAGGCTCCCAGTGGCAGCATCAAGAACGGGTCGAGCAGACGCTCCAGCGATCCCGGGCGGGAGAGCGCAACCGCAGCCGGAAATCCAAGGACAAGGGAAAGAACAACGGTAATGGCCGCGTAACCGAGCGAGTTGCCAATCGCCTTGAAGGGTGGTACGTAAAAGATCGACTCGGTCGGGTTGATGAACAGCTGCCGATAGTAATCCAAAGTCAGACCTGTTTTTAGACTGCTGCGCTGGCCACGGTCAGCCTCCAGACGGGTCAGCGAGCGCAGCGGCAGGGAGAGGAGTGGAAAAACAAAAAACACAAAAAGCAGCAGGGAAAGAAAACCCACAAAGGATTTTTCGGGCCGGGTACGCGCCCGGCGCAGGTTAACCTCGGCGGGGCGCGGCGCAGAAGTCACCGAAGAATGCCTCACCGCCTGGCTGTACAGAACGGAGAATACCAGCGTACAGAGCAGCTGGACCAGGGAAAGTACGGCAGCCAGCGGCAGGTTGAAGAACTGGACGGCTTGCAGATAGATCTCGACCTCCAATGTCGAGAATCCCGGACCGCCGAGAAGCAGGATGACGCCGAAACTGGTAAAGTCAAAAATGAAAACCAGCAGGGCCGCGGCGAGGATCGACGGGCGCAGCAGGGGCCCGGTTACCTTCCACAGCAGGCGGGGCGGGGCGGCTCCCAGGGATCGGGCGGCCTGCTCCAGATGGGGGTCGAGGTGGGTCAGAGCATTCCCAACCAGGCGAATGACAATGGTCGTGTTGTAGAAGATATGTGCCAGAAGAATCGCCCCGAGCGTCCCGACAAAGGGGATGGGCGGTGCGCTCAGGTGAAACAGGCCCATCAGGCCCAGGTTCACCCAGCCTTGCGGCCCAAGCAGGGCGTTGAACCCGGAGGCCACCACCACCGTCGGCAGCATGAAAGGAATCGTGGTCAGCATGCGCAGCAGTGCCTTGCCGGGATAGGTGTATCGGGCAAAAAGGAAAGCCGCCGGCAGGCCAAGCACCAGGGTGAGCAGGGTCGACAGACTGGCCTGCGTAAAAGTGAACAGGATCGCATCACGGGAAATGAAAAAGCTGGACGCCCCAAGTTTCGCGAGCGATCCACCCTGAAGGCCCAGGACCACTATCCGGGCGATAGGGTAGAAGAAGAACACCCCCAGGAACAGCACGGCGGGCAGCCAGAGCAGGAGTCGCCGGTTCAACCCACCCGCAGCGGGAGGGTGGGTTGAACCGGCGAAGGGTCCACTCCCCAACCCTTTGGCAGGCAGGCCCATCAGCCCTTTTCTTCCTGCATCAATGCAGCACTGTCGCGGCCCAGTCGGCGATCCACTGGTCACGGTTGGCAGCAATATCGGCCGGGGACAGGCTTGCAGGCTGCAAGGGGACCTGGGCGAACTGGACGAAAGCCGCTGGCAGCTTGGCATCCGGGTTGACCGGGTAGACGTACATCTGCAGCGGCATGTCCTCCTGGAACTGCTGGCTGAGCATGAAATCGACGAATTTCTGCGCCAGGGCCAGGTGGTGGGTGCCCTTGAGCACTCCCACAAACTCAATTTGCCGGAAGCAGGTGTCGGGTCCGAGGATTGTGCCGATGGGCGATTTTGCCAGTGGGGTGGAGGCGGCAACCACTTCCGCCGCCGGGCTGGAGGCATACGAAACCACCATCGGCTGCGGGCCGTGTCCAGACGAGCCGCTGAAGTTGGTGTAGTAAGCCGTCTCCCAGCCATCCACAACGACCAGCCCGTTCGTGCGCAGGGACTTCCAGTAATCCAGGTAACCGTTCGCGCCGAAGTGCTTGACTGTCGCCAGCAAGAAGGTCAGGCCCGTGGAGGAGCTGGCCGGGTTTTCCATGACCAGCAGCCCCTTGTAATCAGGCTTGATCAGATCCTCGAGCGTGGAGGGGATGGACAGGTTGTGAGCTGTGAAATAAGCCTTGTCATAGTTGATGCAGACGTCGCCATAGTCCACCGGCAGGAGGCGGTTTTGGGGATCGAGCTTAAACTGGGAGGGGATCTTCGCCAGGAGTGGCGAGGCGTACGGCTGCAGGATGTCGGCGTCGAGGGCGCGCGAGAGGAAAGTGTTATCCGTCCCGTACATGACGTCGGCCAGAGGGGCATCCTTGGAAAGGATGGCTTTGTTGAGTTCCGCTCCGGCATCGCCTCCTTTCAGGAAGGCGAGCTTGACATGGTTGGCCTGTTCAAAGGCTTGGACAACGGAATCGCTGGCTGCAAAGGAGTCGTGGGTCAGGATGGTCAGGGTGACCGGGCCTTTCGGAGCACAGGCCGAAAGGCCCAGCGCCACGAGCAAACCAAGAATGAAGAAGCGTTTCATATGAACCTCCAAATGGTGATTTTCTGAACATGGCTCTAAGCAGGCTGAATTCGCCGGTGGATAACCAGGATGAGGCCGGAGGTTAGCGAAACCGTGGCGGATTGCCCCAGCAGCTCGTTGCTGATGCCGCGCGTTCGGTAAGGAGTGAGCGTCTCGCCGTGCAGTCTCCAGCGCAGCCCCTGAGTGGTGACGCCTTCAGCCGGGATACCCCAGGGGAGGAGCGAAACGAGTTCACCGGAATGGCCCTGAACGGAGCACTCCCTGCGTACAAAAAAAGCTTCCTCCACTCCATCATCCAGGCGGGCTTCCTTCCCCGCAAGCGCCGGGTCGGCCAGCAGGGACAGGTTGCCCAGGGTCTGGTCGAGACGGCCGCCAAAAGCGCCGACGATGAGCAGCCGGTTGTATCCCGCCTGGACGGCGTAGTGCACCGCGAGCTCCAGGTCGGTCTCATCCTTGTCACGCGAGTAAGGCAGAAAATGGACGCCGGACTCCTCCAGCGCTCGGTGTTCGTCTTCGCGGAGAGAATCCAGGTCGCCGATGATGATGGCTGGCCGCAGACCGAGCGCCAGCAGGAGGCGGGTGCCCCCATCCGCGGCCAGCAGGATGTCATCCGGCCGGAGCAGCGAGCGGGCGGCTTCCAAGTCGGGAAAGCTGCCGTTGGCAAAAATGACTGCGCGGGAATTAGCCATACTGATTCACCAGAAAACACGCGGTGTGTTCTTGTTGGGTAGAATAAAAAGAAACCATCCTCGTCGTCGGAGGATGGTTGCAATTCAGGTTATCGTCCCTCCGCCGGCATGGTCCGGATCAGGTTCTGCGGGTCGAGGCGGAAAGCCTCCTCTCAGCCCGTCACGCGGGCTCCCCGTTGATTTGTGATGGCGAGTATACGGCGGCGCGAGCCGGCTGTCAAGACAAAAAACCTGGGACAAAAAACCGGGGCGGATCATCTTTTCCGTCCCGGCCTTATCGCACTCTCCGCTTCCACTCCTCCTTCATTTGCAGCTGGCGGGGACTCTCACCTGATTCCAATGACAGGAAATCGGCCATTAAACGGTTTAACCGGGTGCTCTCATCCAGCATCGGGAAATGACCGCACTGCTCGAAGATGAGCTGGTGGACATGTTCCGGAAGGGACAGGATGCGCCCGTAATCCGGGGGCTGGATGGCTGGATCACCTGCGCCATGGACGATCAAGCATGGGGGGACCAGCCCGTCCACCGCAGGCATGAAATTACTGAGGCCGATGCTGTCCAGCGACCGGGTAATCGCCAGCGGGTCCGTTTTGGGTGCATCCACCCGCACCGCCTCGGTCAGCGGCTCCTTCCCCAGAAGCCATTCGGCGAGGTCGGCGGGACTGGTGGCGGAGCGCAGCCGGATATTGACAGCATCCACTTGGAGCGGGATGGCAACCACCATGATGCGGTCAACCATTTCGGGCGATTTGCGCGCGAATAATATTCCAGCCAGAGCGCCAAGGCCGTGGCCGATAAGGGCAACTTTGACGATACCCATCTCCTGCAGGAAGGCATCCAGCAGGGCGGCTTGCTGTTCCAGTGAATAGTGGTCCGGCTCATGCGCTGTATCGCCAAACCCCCACAGGTCAATGGCGTAAGCGCGAAAAGAGGTGGCTGCACTCTGCATCGCCGGTATCCAATATCGCCAGGAACCGACCCAGCCGTGCAGGAAAATGATCGGACGGCCGCGTCCGATCACCTCGTAGTGAACGATCCGATCGTTAAGGAGAATAGCGCTCATGCCAATCGTCTGCTACCGGTTTGTCAGGTCCATTCTTATCGTCTGGTGCGGGTTGGTCAGGGGGCTGACTGGCCTCTTTAGATGGTTGGTCCGATCGCTGTGCCTCCTCCATTCCCTGTCCTTCAGGTTGCTGCGCATCCGCGACGGCCGGCTCGCCCGGTTCCTGATCTTTTAATGGCCGGCCTATCCAGTTCTCTGACATCCCCTCCCGTCCTCTGGTCAGGCTGGCCCGCTGCATCAAGGGTCGGTTTGTCAGGCGGCTTTGGTTCGGCGTTTACCAGGCGGTCGAACCGCGAGCGCGGCACCGTTGAGGGTGGCGCGAATTCGCTGCCCCCCGGACGGCTGAAATGCACCCCTGGCTGGGTGGAGGGCCTTTCAGGCTCTTTCATCTCGCCTTTACCCGGCATCTCCGCTCCCTTCACAGAGCGCGACAAAACGGTCTTGATGCGCGCCGTCAGCTGGTCGGGTGCAAAGGGCTTCAAAAGGTATTCCATCGCCCCGGCCTGCAGCCCAGCCTGGATCTCAAACTCCTGCCCCTTGGCGGAAAGAAAAATGACCGGGATGTCCTTCAAGCGGTGGTCCGCCTTGATTGCCGCACATGCCTCATATCCCGTCATGCGCGGCATGCGCACATCCAGCAGGATCAGATCGGGAAGCTCCTGTTTGGCAAGAGTGACTGCTTCCTCCCCGTTGCTGGCTGAAACGACGTCATACCCTCCAAAGCTTAAGGTGAATGTAATCAAATCCCGTATATCGCGTTCGTCTTCGGCTATCAATATTTTTGCCATAAAAGTCACTCCTCGGCCTTATACACGGGTAATGTGAAGGAGAACGTGCTCCCATCTCCCGGCACTCCTGCACTCTTCAGCCAAATTCTGCCTTTATGCATCGTGACCAGCTGTTTAACAATCGCCAGACCAAGACCTGTCCCAGGGGTCGCCAGCACCAGCGGGTCTTCCCCGCGGTAGAAGCGTTCGAAGACGCGTTCCTGTTCTTCGGGAGGAATGCCAATCCCGTTATCCTTGACATCCACTTGAACTTCTCCGTTTTCCGCCCGCATCCGGATCAAGATCTGTCCATTGGCTGCGGTGTAATGGTAGGCATTGTCAGTAATATTGGTCAGGATCTGCCTTACCCGCTCCATGTCACCGTTGATCCGCGGCAGGTCCTCCGGGATATCCACGGTCACCTTCATCGGCTTGTTCTCGTCCTCGGACCGGCGCTGCACTTCGTCAGCCACATCGTCAGCCACCTTGTGCAGATCAATCGCCTGGAGCGAGAGCGACACACGTCCGGCCTCGATGCGCGAGATGTCCAGCAGATCGTTGACCAGCACGCTCAAGCGTTCGGTGTTGCTGCGCACGATGTCCAGGAAGTGGGACTGGTTTTCAGAAAGGGCACCGGCCGCGCCCATCAGGAGCAGGTCGACATAGCCTTTAATGGATGTCATCGGGGTGCGCAGTTCATGGCTGACCGTTGCCACGAATTCGGACTTAAGCCGGTCTACTTCGACCTCGTGAGTGATATCGCGGAAGATCGAAACCGTGCCCAGGAACTCATTACGCCAGATCACCGGGGCCAGGTGCACCAGTACAACGCGTCCATTTTCCAGGTTCAACTGTTCAGCATAAGTATCCCCCGGCTGGTGGCTGGCGGGGTCCTCCGACCAGTAGCGGATGGTCTGCATCCAGGTCTGGGCGGCTTTCCCGAACAAGCCGACGAAGCTGTCCAGCGGCTGACCCATCAGCTGGTCCCCTTTCAGATCAAGGATGCGCTCGGTAGACGAATTCAGGAAGGTGATGCCGTTGGATGGATCCGTCACCAGCACCCCATCCGCGACCGCTTCCAGGATGGCCTTCTGGCGGCTGGCTTCGACCTGCTGGTTGCGCAGCATCGAACCCAGGCGTTCAGCCTGATCACGGATCAGTTCATACAGCTGGGCATTATTGATCGCCACCGCCACCTGGCTGCCGATCGCCTGGACCAGGTTCATGTGTTCGGGAGTGAAAAAGCCGACCTGGCGGTGGAAGACCATCAGTGCTCCGATGATTTCCTCGCCGACAATGAGCGGCGCGGCAATGACGCTGCGGTGGCTGCTGGTATTGAGCGGGATCTTTACCCAGCGTTTATCCTTGCGCACGTCGTTAATTCGCACCGCCTCACGGTGTTTGATGACCCAGCCAGCCAGACCTTCGCCGATTTTGAGGGCGGTCGGACGGCTGCCTTTGGTCATTTCTGGGGTCAGATATCCATAACCGGCACGGTAGGAGATGGTGTTATCTTCAGGATTGACCATCAGGATGCTGCCCTGTTCAGCGCCGATGGCGCTGTTGAGCAGAGCCAGGGTGCGGTTGAGGGCACGGTCGAGGTCCAGGGTGGAGGAGGCCTCGGTGAGGATGCGCAGCAGGGTCTCCGTGTTGCGCTGCTCTTGCTGCAGCTCGGCGGTACGCTCGACCACACGCTGCTCTAGCTCATCGGCCAGGCGGCGAGTCTCGGCGTATAGGCGGCCGTTCTGAATGGCTACTGCAGCCTGGTTTGCCAGAGTGCTCAGGATCTGCTGTTCATCTTCCGTATAGATATTGGACCGGTCATTCTGCGCCGAAAGCATCCCGACGACCTTACCAGCCAGGGTAATCGGCACGGCCACGATGGAACGCGGTTGGCTTTGACCGACAGTCCACCCCTCGAAGTCCTCGAACTCCCCCACATCGGAGATGAGCAGGGGCTTGCCGGAGGAAATCACTTGCCCGCTGATACCCTTGTCGAGAGGCAGGCGCACGTTCGGCGACCTCCCGGCCGGGTCCCGGATATACACGCCTTCGATGTCCTTATGCTCCTCATCCAGCAAGGCAATCATGAACGATTCAGCTGGCATCATTTGCGCCACAGCCCGGTGAATGGCCGAGTAAATTTCCTCAGGGTTCAGGCTGAGCCCAATTTCGTAGGAGGCGCGATTTAAGGCGGTGAGCTGCTCAGCTCGGGAAAGAGTCGCCTGGTACAGCCGGGCACTTTCAAGCGCGATGGCAGCCTGGTTGCTGATCGTGTGGGCCAGGTCGATATCCGTGGGGGAGAAGCGGTAGGCTTCGGTCATGTGTACGAACAGCAGAGCGCGCAGGGTCGTCCCGCCGACGAGCGGCAGGATGAGCAGGGACTGGGTCCCTTCCAGCAATTCGGACAGGCCTGCGAGGTCAGCTTCATGGCTGACCTCGTCCGTACTGAAAACGCCCAGTGATTCACGCAGGCGTTCGAATATCGGTGCAACAGGTAGGACCTTCGGATGAGAGTCGCCTTCTGAAGGCACACTCACCTCCAGGACGGGCACATCAAAGCGGTCGAAAGTGATGGCAGAGATCCGGGTTGCAGACAAGGCCCGCAGCAGCTGTTCGGCAGTCAGGCGTAATACCTGGTCTTCGTTTAATGCACTGCTCAATTCCGCGGACAGGCGGTTGAGCAGGGACAGGCGCTGGGATCGCTGGTCGAGCTCGGTGGCGCGGCGCAGGCTGTCTTCGTACAGCCGGGCATTCTCTAAGGCCACAGCCGCCTGGCTGGCAAAGGTAGTGACCAACTGGGAAAGCTCCAGGGTGAAGAAATGGGCTTCAATCTTCTCCAGAGCGATCACGCCGACCACCTCTCCCTTTGAGACCAGCGGGACGCCCATCCAGGAAAGCCGTTCCACTTCAACCAGGGAGGGGAAGCGTGTATCGCTGCGCACATCGCCGACCACAATGCCCTGGCTGGTGCGGCTCATCTCCTCCAGCAGAATTGAATCTTCGATGGCGACGGTCAGGCCAACCCGTTCTTCGCTATCCGGAAAACCACGGGCCTCTGCCACGGACATGCGCTCACCCTCGCGCAGCCACAGGATCGCTGTATCGTAAGGCAGGACGCCGTGCAACCGGTCGAGCAAACCGGCGACCAGTTCGCCGGATTTCAGGCTGGAAGTCATTGTCGCGGATACGCCAGTCAAGGCCTGTAGCTGGTTGGCTCGTTCCTGAGACGCCTGTACCAGACGGACATTCTCCAGGGATAGGGCCACCTGCTGGGTCAGGGAAAGGAGCAGGGCCTCGTCATCGGAGGAAAATGCTGAGGCCGTATTGAAGTTGTCCAGCACCAACAGCCCCAGCTCGCGCTCGCCTGTCTGGATAGGGATCAGCATGCTGGATACCGGCAGGCGTCCCGCCGTCGCCTCACGGTAACGCAGCAGCTCTTCGGCAGGGAGGTTGTAGTCACGAGCAAAGTTGACCTCGTCCACCCGGCGAGATTTTTTCTCAAGATAAACCTGACCCGGCAGCGCCTCGCCCGGATGATAAACAATCGCCATCAGGCTCTCGTTATCGGCATAATTTTCAGCAGCCAGGGGGATGAGACAGTCCTCCTGTTTGTTGTACATCAACACCACGCCCGCATGTGCCGCAGAAACAACACGCAGGGCGCTCTCCAGGAGGGCCTTGATGATGCTTTCGGTCCCGAGGCCGCTCAACTGGCGGGAGAAATCCAGCAGCAGGTTGACTTCACGCAACCGCCGGCGCGTCTCGGTCAACAGGCGGATATTTTCCAGGATGATGGACACCTGCCGGGCGATCTGGAAATAAACCTGTCGATCCTCTTCGGTCAGGTTGGTCATCGGCTCCGGACTGACCGCCAGAATTCCTGCCACCGGTTTTTCATCGATCATCACCGGCAGGCAGACAAATCCCTTGGCATGCAGGCTGGTAAGCAGGGGGGCTTCCCGCCAGGCTTCGTCCTGCTCGAGGTTCATCACCAGCAGTGTCTCCCCGGTCTGCAGGCATTGGCGAAGTGGATTCCGCTGTCCGAACAAGGCCTCCGGACTGGTACTGCGCGGGACATTTCCGAGGACATGCAGCAGCCGCGGACCTTCCGGCGTATTTTCGGCTACGATGGAGACACTCATTTCCAGGCGCGTCAACATTTCGCGACCCAGGGCAAGCAGGGCGGAGGGGCCATCCACCTGACGGTTGACCATCTCGGTGATCTCCAGCCCGGCGCGGATCCGCCGGGCCCGGCGCTCCAGGTTGCGAATGGCGAGGCTTTGTTCCAGGTCTTTGTGCAGGAGGATGGGCAGGTGGGTCTGGCTGATGGAAAGCAATTGCTGCTGGCGGTCCGCATTGGTGGACAGGCTGGTAATTTGTGCCTTGTAGGTCGCCAGGCGCCGGGTTGTTTGAATGATCACAGCCACCTGCCCCGCGAAGAGGTCCAAGGTTTCCAGGGTGGACTGATCCGGCCGGAGACCTGTGCGGGGTGAAGCCAGGCTGATCAAACCGATCGGATTTCCGTCGGTGTCAAACAGCGGGTAGAGAAGCTCGTCCTCCGGTCTCCAGGCATTTGTGGATTGAGCACCAGGCTCGGAGGGAAGCGACGGGAGCGGTGCACTCGCCAAAACGACCGGCTTTTTTTCCGAGGGGACGAAGTATCCCTGCCCAATCTTGAACTCTTCCTTAAGCGATTGCTGCAGGCTGGACCAGGGCTGCTGGTGGGCGCGGAGCTCGTTCAATGCTTCGAGCGTCATGCCCACGCCCGCCACACGCCGCTGCATCATCGTCTCGGGGTCAAGCAGGCTGATGATGATAGTCTCGAAAGATGTCGCATCCTGCAGGGCGTGCACCAAGACATCCAGCGACTGTTCCAGGGATTGATCGACTGCCAGGGCAGAGGTTGTCCTGAACAACTTCGAGAGACCTTCAGAGCGGGCTTCGAGCGACTCGTTATGTTGAACCTGCTCCTGATAGCGTTGGGCATTGCCCAGGGCAATCGCAGCCTGGATGGCAAGGGTCTGGATCACCTCCACCACAGCCGGGTTGAAACAGTTCGGGCTGGTGGAATGCAGATGGATCAGGCCGGAGGACTCCTTCTGGTAAATGATCGGCACGACCAGTGCGGATTGCATACCGTCGTGGGGAGGCTTGTACTCACTCTGATTGAAATCGGGGACCACGACTGGTACGCCGCGTTCGAGTGTATCCCGTTCAATCGGCAGAAGTTCTGCCCCCGGTTCATCGCCCAGGTGGAAAATCACTTCGCGGGCTGCCGCATGTTCAGCGGCCATGTTGAAGAGCATAATCGTCCCGCAATCTGCCTCGGCCGACCGCAGGCTTTCATCATACACGAGCTGAACGAGATACTTCCATTCAAGGGACGTGTGCAGTTCACGGCTGATGCGGATCAGGGAGGTCAACTGGTCGGTGCGCCGCCGCAGGCCTTCATCGGTCTGAGTGCTCAATGTGGCACTCTGCATGGAAACCGCCAGCTGTCCGGTGGCATTCAAGACGGTCATTAAATCGCTGGCGTTATAGAAGTCTGGTTTCCTGCTCATGATTATCAGCTCGCCGAGACCGCGATCTTTTACCACCAGGGGAGCAATGATCGCCGACTCCATCCCAAAAGTCTCGGAGATCGAATGGTACATTGGGAGCAAGCGCTGGTCGCTCGAAATGCGGCTGGAGAGAATTGATTTGCGGCTTCCGGTTACGGTAAAGTGAAATTGAGGGTCGTCCACGAAAAGGTGGCTCAGCGAACGCGCTGCTTCGGGCTCGACTCCGAATAGGGAGGCGGGGTGCAGGCGTAAAACCCCTGCGACCTCATCCAGCAGGAAAAGGGCGCTTAGGTCCGCCTGAAGCAGGCGGACGAGTTCCTGTGTGGTGTACTGCAGGATTTCATCGGTCGTCGCCGAAGAGGAAGCCAGGCTGGCAATCCGCCGCAGCGCCTCGGAGCGCTGGGTGCGCTGACGTGCCTGCTGGACCAGGGTCACATTATCAATGATCGGGGCAACCTGGTTGGCAATGATGTTGAGCAGGCGCATCTCTTCGCGGGAGAAAGCATCTTCGCTCCGGCGGTGGTTTGAAATTTGCAGGTAACCCAACTGCCGGCCGGCAGAGACCAGCGGAATCAAAGCCGTATCCCGCCAGGAGGCCGCCCGTGCATAATCCTGGAATCCCATGACCTGCCACAGATCATCCTCCATGGCATTCTGGGTGGTGAGTAGGCTCTGACTCAGGAATCGTTCTTCGGCCGGACTCCCTGGCGGCAGGGGAACATGGTACAGCTCGACCACCTGGGATGGCATGCCTATGAACGGAACCTGAGCCTCCAGGGTGTGGTGATTCTCATCGTAGATCAGGAAACCGAGAATATCCACATCGAAAAGAGGGGCAAGGCTCTGGACGAGGCGATTGAACAGATCCCGTACTTCCTGCGTCGCCCCCATGGCCTGGGCCAGGTTGGCCAGGCCGCTCAGTTCCATTGCACGCCGCTGTTCCTTTTCAAGGGCAGAGGCGTTATAGATTGCAACCGCTACCTGTCCGACGATCAACTGAAGAATGTCCATATCCTTCTGGGCAAAGGCATTTGCGGCATTCAAGCCAACTTCCAGTGTACCCACCAATTCTCCGCTGGCAAGCAGTGGCAGGCCGATATAGGAATGGATTTGGGCTTTTTCACCCTTGGGTTCGGCGGCAATCTCTTTATAAGTCTGGGTATCTGCGATGAAAAGGGGCTGGCGCTCGGTCACCAGGAAATTGGAATACCCTTCCAGAGGATGCGGGGTGTCCCTTTCGAGGGTCCGTTCTCCGTCCGGCGTGGAGGCAAAGTGGTAAGGGGTAAGAATCTGCGCCTCAGCATCCCAGAGCTTGATCTCCAGCATTTCCGCAGGGATCAGGCGTTCCACGTTTTCCAGGATGGCCCGAATCGTAGCGGTCAACCCCGACTGGGTGGCAATGGATTGGATGAAATCGGTCAGGATCTTGAGCGCCGAGCCGGGAACCCCTGTGGACTCGGTGGTCAGCGAAGTGAAATAGTCCGACCGCGAAAACGAAACAAGGAAAGTCGGTAGGGGACCAGGGACCTGATATGAAACACCTTCCATCGGCTGTCCATTAACCGAAAAGCGCGCCTGCCCCTCACCCACGCACAGTTTTAAGAAATCTTCACTTGGGCGGATGCGCCGCGCCAGCACTTCCAGGTTGGGTTGCTCCCCTTCACGCAGGTTGAAAACCTCCCGCCCGGCGTGATTAATGTATTCGACGCGGCCTCCGCTTTGGACTGTCAGGACTGCATGATCATGGCCCGACACATCCTGGACAACCAGGGGAGGTACCACCGCAGACGGGCGGGGGCGTAACCGGGGAATTAATCGCAGCAGACCCCAGACCAGGAGGAAAAAGACCGCCCCGATCAGGAGCAAGAGGATCCCCAATGCCACCGGATTTGCTAACATAATAATGAAGAAAGGTTCATCCCTTGGACGCCGTAGCAGGAGCATCCTGGCGGCGAACTTCTGCGGCCAGTTCGGTAATTTCACGGATATCCGCGAAAGACTGTTCCTTCGGTGTCACTATTCCAATGGAGAGGGTCATCAGGGGAGATTTCACCGTCTGGCCGTTTGCACCGGTGACCGTAATAAATCCCTGCTGACGATCCATGAAACTGTACTGGGCCAGGACTTCTTCTGCAAAACGTTCTTTCAACAGGCTGCGAATATTTTGGGCGCTGGCCTCATCTGTGATGACAATGAAATTGTCACCGCCTGCATGGCCGATGAAATCCGCCGGGGTGCCTTTTTCGTCCACGACTTCGCCGAGCAGCATGGCAGCAAAGCGGAGCAAATCATCGCCTGCCACAAAACCGTAAACATCCCTGAACTGGTCGAAATAGTTGATGCGGATGTCCATATAAGCCCAGTCGTTCTGGCGGATGGTCATCCGCAGCTGCTCTTCGATGAGCCTCCCGGCAGGTAGGCCAGAGCGCGGGTCGGTCAGGGCTTCCCGCTCGGAGCGGCGGATCGCGCCCTGAACGCGCAGTTTGAGTTCTTCAATATCGAAGGGTTTTGTGATGTAATCATCGGCGCCCAGTTCAAGGCCCTGCAGCCGGTCGCTGCGTTCATCTTTTTGGGTTAAAAAGATGACCGGGATATGGCTGGTGCGCGTGCTGGTGCGCAGGTTGCGGCAGACTTCATACCCGTCAATATCGGGAAGCATGATATCCAGCACGATCAAATGCGGCAGCACCTGGCGCGTTTTATCCAGGGCGTCCCGGCCGCGCGGGGCTACATCCACGTCATAGCCCAAACTGCTGAAATAAATTTTGAGCATGTTCGAGATGTCGGTGTCGTCTTCGACGACTAACAGGCGTGCTTTTCCCATAAGAGCCTCCCGGTCAACGGCGACCGTAAACCCCGCCAGCATGCGCACTCTTCGCGCGCTGCTTTACCTTTTCAATCTGATCCTCACTCACCTCGCGCTCGAACGAGCGAAAGCCGCTCAAGCAAAAACCGTGTTTGGCTGCCAGAGTGGCAATCTCATCCACATGCTGTCGCGAGATGTTTTTTCCCAAAGTATAGTCCTCAAAGCGGCCCTCCAGGGCCAGTGTCATGGTCTCCGCCATGCAGGCGTACGCCTTCCCTGGCGGGAAGCCAAAATTAAAATGAAAGTTGACAGGGCCTGGTACATCGACCATGCCGCCGTCTATGACCAGGATATCCTCACGGCTTGCCGCGACCAGAGCAGATACATCGCGGGGACGGGCCACATCGCAAACCACGCTGCCGGGTTGGAGATGCTCGGGATGGATCACGTCGTGGACCGCGCTGGTAACGGTCAGGATCAACTGCGCCTTCGCCAGATCCTCCATGCGCGTACTGGCGTGGAGCTCCGCCCGGAGGGGACCCTCAAGCCGCTTGCACAGCTCTTCAAGGGTCTCCATCCTTCGGCCAATGAGGATGAGTTCGCCGACCTCGCCTGATAGCAGTTCGGCACAGATGCGGCCGATTGATCCGGTCGCACCCACCACCGCCGCAGTCGCATTCTTCAACGAAATGTCCATCTTTTGCGCTGCCCGGCGGACGGCTTCAACCGCAATGGCGACGGTATAAGAATCTCCGGTGGTCACCGGGATGTCAAGCTCCTTCGCAATGGTAATCCCGGCATCCCCAACCACGGAGGTAAACGCACCCAAGCCGAGGATTTGCGCGCCGAGCTTCTCGGCAAGGTGTCCTGCCTGAATAATCTTACGATAAACTGTCCGTTCTGGCAACTCCATCATGCGACGAGGTGTATACGGACAGGCAATTAACCATCCCTTGATCTCATGACCCGTCAAGATCGACCGGATGCCGTTAACCTCGGAGATATAGACAGGCGGAAAAAATGTCGAAAAAAAATCGATCTGCCGCTCTGTCAGGAAATGGCCGAGGAACGGATACTTCCGGCTGACGTCCTTTTTGGGGTCAATCGGATGAATAATGAAGGCAAAGGTGTCCACAATGCTACCATGAGGTAAGGCCCGATTCACCGCGACGTGGATACAAACGCGGGTGTTTGCTGGCGTCTTTCAACTTGTGGTGATCCGAGTCCTCATACCGGACATCGCGGTCGATCACGCGGCGGTCTGCGGAACCGAACAGCACCACATCCGATTCGATCATCCGGGCCGGAAAAATCACCATCCCCGCGCCGATACGACAGTTGTGCCCGATGCACCCGCCCAACACCGGCCGATTGGCATCCACCAATTGGTCATTGCCATCCCGCGCCCGGATCGGCAGGGGAATTAAATTATAATCTGTAAAGGTGTTCCCCGCTCCGATAAAAGTGTTTCGCCCAATCACACACATTTGCAGGCAGGTGTTCTGAGCGATCATGCCGTTTTCCATGACGGTGGTCATGAACAGGGAGGCCCTGAACGGGAGGAAGGTGCCATCGCCGACCACCGATAACATCAGCTGACAGTCTTGCGATATATTGACATTGTTGCCCACAATGCAGTTCTCGATAATTGCTCCGGCATTGATGGTAACGTTGTCACCGATGGTTGTCGGACCGTGGATGACGGCAGTCGGATCGATCACGCAGTTCCGTCCGATCTTGACCAGCTCCGAGCACTCCAGCAGCTGCCGGCCTTCGTAAAGCGCCCTCCCCAGTACCCGCAATTTGTATCCAAAATCTTTTTTTAGACGGTCCTCGAAGCGAGCCCCGCGCCCAAACAGGCCAAAGACGCAATCCGCAATAAAAACATGCACCCAGCTGTCGATGGCGATCATAGAGCGTAACGGCACCTGGTAGACCAGATCCCCGCTCTCAGAAGCCATATAGGTTGGGACGTGGTAGTAGCCGATCTCGCGTGCCTGCTGGTTGATTACCAGTGGTTTCACATCAGCTTCGGCACCCCTGGGGTAATACCAGAGATCGGCATAATAGAGATTGCCGGCCGGGGAATAAGACACCGAGAGCGGCAGGGCATGCTCTCGGAAAGCCGGGTCATCCACGGAGAAAGCCGCCCGGACGGCATGGTCGGCCTTCCTGGCCTGGCGCATGAACTCGGTGATGTAGCCCAGGTCAAAAAAAAGATTGTCGCGGTGAACAATCATTGGTTCACGGGCCACCGGCAGGTGTGCCCCGGGGGCGAGTTCGATTGAGCGGGTTACGTAAGGCGCCAGAAAGTCGCGCTGGTGAAGCCAGAGCGGCTTATTCTGGATGCGCAAATCGCGAGCCGGCTCGTTGAACGGCGCAATATGCCGGGGAGCCTGAAGGATGACTTTCAACATGACATTAGCCTACCGGTTCCTGAACTATTACTATTGTACACGCGCTATCCCCACGCGCAATACATTTCGTTTCTTCCACCTGGAAGAATTTTCCCCCGCTGACCCAGTAAAGTGCCTCCTGCAGTAAACCCACTGCAAGATAACAGCAGGAGTTTGCCGTGTGCCGCCCCCAGCATAACGGGCATCGGTCGATGTGCCAGTATATGTTTTTTTCATCCCGTTCGAGGTGAACATGCTGATCGGTAAAAGCATTGAACAGCCGGGCGAATGCCTCGCTGCCGGTCCTCAGCTTGGCGGCTGGAGGCAGGAGACGGAATGCCAGGTCAGTCAACCCAAGCTCCGCACCGTACTCGCGCAGGCCGTACTTGAAACAAGCCCGACCTGCCTGCAAGGCAAGGCCGCGGCCGCCGCGGCTTCCGTAAGTGCATTCGAGAGTTTCTTGCAAACGGCTGATGTGCTGGAAAGGAAACTGCAGGTCCTGATTGAGGGGAAGAGGAGCATCGATGTATTCGGGCAGATCCGCCTGGTGGAGGATTTCGTTAATCCCTTCCCGCCCGAGGACCTCCTCCAGCGCCAATAAAAGGATCCGCCCCATTTTATTTGGATAATAAAAATTGGGCTGATCTTGGACCGTCATTCAGGCGCGGATCCGTTGTCTAAAAACTCTTTCAGGGTTTTCTTGAAGCTCTGCGGATCATCAAGCATGATGAAGTGTCCTGCATTCCGGTATCGTTCAATTTGGGCATGCGGAACGCTCTCTTGCAGTACCTTCCATTGGCTGTATTGCACCACAATGTCAGTGGCTCCATACATACCCATGACTGGAATCTTGATCTGGTTCAGCAGGGGGCGCAAATCCGTTCGGCGCAGGGAGCCAATACTGTTGAAAAATGATTCCACGGTCGTCTGGGATACATCCCGATCCATCATTTTGGCCCAATTGGGGTCCTTACTGTACCAACGGGACAGGAGGTGGTAGCCGAGCTTAAAACCCCATAAGTTATGATAGACGACGAAGCCGATTAGCCTGTATCCAAATAATGTCGGGATGAGGGTCAGCGAAGTGCCGACAACCGGCGAACCGACCACCACCACCTTGGATACCCGCTCCGGAAACTGAACCGCCACGGAAAGGCTGACTGTTCCCCCCATGCTGTGACCCACCAGCGGTGCCCGGATGATGCCGAGCTGTTCCATGAACTGGTCCACCAGGCTGATGAAATCCTGCACGTTGTAGGTGTTGCGCTTGGTACCCGACTCCCCAAATCCCCAAAAGTCCAGGGCATAGGTTCGGTAATACTGGCCCAGGAAGGCCATTGTATCCTGCCATAATCCCCAGGAGCCCAGCCACCCATGCAGCAATATGACCGGATGCCCCCTTCCATACACCTCGTAATGGACAATGCCCTGATCAGTAGTTATGGAGGACACAGCGGTTCACGGCTGATGGAGAGGTTATTTCTCTCCATTCTCCATATCAGAAAGTATGCTGTAAAGGAGTTCCAGCAATACGGTCTTGACCGAATCGCGGTCGGTGGCAACACAGGGCAAAAATTTTACCTTCGGATCGAGACGCAGCGCGTGGCGCATATCGTTAATTTCCCAGGCGTCTTTCATATCCTGTTTGTTGGCGGCCACCACGTAGGGGGTCGGAGCATAGGCCCGAAAAGTCTGCAGGATCGAGCGTGCCTCGCGATAAGTCTCCGGGCGGGTGCTGTCCACCATAACGATGAAGCCCAACATGCCTTCAGAGAGTATTTCCCACATGAAATCAAAACGCTTCTGGCCCGGGGTGCCAAACAGATACAAGACCAGGTCATCATCCACAGTGATCCGGCCGAAATCCATCGCGACGGTGGTCGTTTCCTTGACCGCCCTTTCGAGCGCTGTCGAAATCTTCCGCTCGGAGGAAACAACATCAATTTCACTGACCGAGCGAATAAACTCAGTCTTGCCAGCGTTGAAGGGGCCGGTGACTACCATTTTGACCGTTTGCATGATTGCAATCCTCAAAAAAGTTATAAAGACCGGATGCGGGTGATCAGGCGGTTGACCAGTGATTTCTGTTCTTCTTTATCATCGGTGGTGAAGACGCGCATCGTCAGCGCTGGGCGCGCCGCGCCCTCGGGACGGCAAATCTCAACCAGGCCCGCCTGCAGCAAAGCGTAGACAATACGCCGGATTTCCAATTCGTTCATCTTGGTCGCGGTGCCAATTTGTTTGATTGTATTCCGGGGATTGATGAAAGATACAACCCGCCATTCCTCGACGCTCAAGTTGACATTCCGTAAATTGGTTCCTGGCCGGTCGGTAAATTTGAGGGCCATGTCCAGGCTGGGAATTTCATCCTGGAGCTGTTCCCACTCATGCAGCTGACGCGAACCCTCAATGATCAGGTTTTCGAGGTCCAGATGGACGCTGATGCGGTCTTCCGGCGGGAGCATGTCCATATCGAAATGGAAAAAGCCTTCCACCCAGGTAAACAAGCGGTGGACGATATCCGCAAAATACTGCTGTAAATTGGTCAGGATATCTTCCTGAGAAAAATACCCCGCGTTGATCAGCAAAAGGCCCAGCTCCTTATCCGAGATTTGGGTGGCCCGCTGCTGGATCGTCTTATATTGTGCGGCGCTTAATTTGTTGGCCTTGTGCAGGATGGAGGCCAGGCCGCCGTCTTCCTGACCGATCTGGGCATAGGCCAGTTTCCCCTCACGGAAGGATAGTTTAGCCGTCTCACTGGGGCCTTCAACGACAAGCGTCCCGGTCTTATGGGCCAGGTTAATGAGATTTAACAGTTGGGTGATTGTAAAATCGCGAAGGTTGCCCCGGAGAGCCATACTGACCTCTAAAGGTATCCTGGGTAGGATATTGAAAATGTAAAATCATTATACATGACAGGTCGTCGGGCGTCAAAGGGTCAAGCCTGACAGGTGCATTTCAATTTCGTAACAGGAATAAGCGTTCATTTTCCCGACCATTCCGGGCTTGCCGCAAGTTCAATCATATCCACCCGGACATTAGGGGGGAAGCAAGCTGAAATCGACTATCCGAGAAGTGGATGAGGTCCAAGGCCAGGCGGACTCCCCCGTATGTTATAATTTTTGAATATTCACTTTCACCCTTCAAGGAGCAGCTTCATGTTAAAAATCTCGATCGTATACTGCGCGGTCTGACACTACACCAGCCGAGCCGTGAGCTTGGCAACTGAACTTCTTCAGAATCTCGAGCCGGAGATCTCTTCGATCACCCTTCTTCCGTCCGACGGTGGACGGTATGAAGTCACCGTAAACGACACCCTGGTCTATTCCAAGCTTCAGACCGGACGCCACGCCGAGCCGGGCGAAGTCCTCGGATTGATCCAGAAGATAGTAAAAAAATAATATCGAGGTGAGGCGTCTCATGCCGCCGGGTGCCTGGAGTGAACTGACCCTCTGAGCCGATCGAGTCCCTGGTAATGCGCCGTCACCATCCAATAACCACGCGAGGAATTTATGGCTAAGAAAGGCCGCGTCTTTTCCGGAATCCGCCCGACCGGGCTCGCCCACCTGGGCAATTATCTGGGTGCGATGAAAAATTACGTTGCCCTGCAGGACGACTATGAGTGCGTCTACTGCATCGTGGATCTGCATGCCCTGACCACGGTCGAGGACACCCTTGATCTCAGGCAGAACACCTTTGAGATGGCGGTCGACCTGCTCGCCGCGGGTATCCGGCCCGAAGAGACGATCCTGTTCGTGCAGTCCCATGTGCCGCAAGTAACCGAACTGCACACCATCCTGTCGATGGTTACCCCGCTCGGGAAACTGACCGATCTGCCGACCTTCAAGGAGAAAGCCCGCCAGCAGCCGCACAACATCAACTACGGGCTGGTCGGTTATCCTGTGCTGATGGCCGCCGATATCGTCCTCTACAAGACCGACGTAGTTCCGGTCGGCGTCGACCAGGCTCCGCACATCGAATTCACCCGCGAGGTGGTCCGCTCGTTCAACTTCCATTTCAATACGAATGTCCTGCTCGAACCACAGATGAAGAACACCGAGACCCCCAAGGTGCTCGGCATCGACGGCAAGGAGAAGATGAGCAAAAGCCTGGACAACCATATCGTCCTGGCAGCCACGCCCGAGGAGACACGCCAGAGGGTGATGATGATGGTCACCGATCCCGCCCGCATTAAACGCAGCGATCCCGGCAACCCGGATATATGCAACGTTTTCACGATGCATAAGATTTTCACCCCAGCCTCGGAAGTGGAACGGATTAACGTCGAGTGCCGCCGGGCTGGCATCGGCTGTGTAGAATGCAAGAAGATCTTCGCTGACAGTCTCAACCGGGAGCTTGAACCCTTCCGGGCCAAGCGCAGCGAACTGGCCGCCGAACCAGCACGCGTGCAGGCTGTTCTCGACGACGGTGCCTACCGCGCCCGAAAAATCGCCGAACAAACCATGAAGGAGGTCAGGGCGGCGGTCCAGCTTCCATAACTGCATCTGCTGGCAAAGCTCTTGCTCAAGAAAGACCAGTATGCGTATCCTGATTCAGCGAGTAAAGCACGGCAATGTTCGCGTGGACGGCCGGCTGGTCGCTGAGATTGGCCCCGGCCTGGTCATTCTGCTCGGCATCGGCCAGGGCGACAGCGAAGATCAGGCCAGGGTCTTGGTCGAAAAGATCGCCACGCTGCGCATCTTCGAGGATCAGGCAGGCAAATTCAATCGCTCTATCCTGGATGAGGGCGGGGCAGCCATTGTCGTCTCCCAATTCACCCTTTTTGCGGATGCCAGCAAAGGACGCCGGCCTTCATTCTCTGCGGCAGCCTCCCCGGAGGCTGCGGCCCCGCTGGTGAAGCGGTTTGCCGAGCTTCTGCGTGAGCGGGGCGTCCCGACCCAGACCGGGGTCTTTGGTGCCCACATGCTTCTCGAGATCGAAAACGACGGGCCGGTGACCATCTGGCTCGAGAAATGATTTTGACCTATGGAAAAGTCCCAACTTGTTGAAGCCTTCAAGAAGCACTTCCGAGGCGTCCCGGCGTTCTTCGCCCGCGCTCCCGGGCGGGTGAACCTGATCGGTGAACACACCGACTACAACGACGGCTTCGTCCTGCCGATGGCGATCGACCGCGCCGCCTGGATCGCCCTGCGCCCGCGGCCCGATGAACAGGTCCTGATCCACTCGCTCGACCTCGATCAGACGGTCGAGTTTTCGCTCGACAATTTGCAAAAAGGGGAAGGCTGGGGAGAGTATCCCAAAGGCGTCGCCTGGTCGATGCAATCGGAAGGCTTCAAGCTGCACAGCTGGGAAGGAGTGATGACGAGCGATGTACCGCAGGGGGCGGGTTTATCCTCCTCCGCGGCGATCGAACTGGCCACCGCTGGCGCCTTCGCGGCCATCTCGGGTTTTACCTGGAGCCCCGCCAGGATGGCCCTGCTTGCGCAAAAAGCCGAGAACCAGTGGGTGGGAGTCAACTGCGGCATCATGGACCAGATGGCCTCGGCGGCCTCACGCCGAGGGCACGCCTTGTTTCTCGACTGCCGCTCGCTTGATTACCGGCACATTCCCCTTCCGCCGGAAACGGCCATCGCCGTGCTGGACACGGGCACCCGGCGCGGACTGGTCGATTCGGCTTATAACGAACGCCGCGCCCAATGCGAAGCAGCCGCGCGCTTCTTCGGCGTGAAGGCCCTGCGGGATGTGGACATGAAGACCTTCCGCAAGCGCGCCGCCGGGCTGGACGAGGTCATCCGCCGCCGCGCCCGTCATATTGTCAGCGAGGATGAGCGCGTGCTCCAGGCGGTCGAGGCCATGCAAAACGGAGACGCGGCAGCTCTGGGGAAGCTGTTCTATGCCAGCCACGCCAGCCTGCGCGACGACCTCGAGGTCTCGAGCGATGAGCTCAACGCCATCGTCGAGATCGCCTGCCGCGAGCCAGGCTGTTACGGGGCGCGCATGACCGGGGGTGGCTTCGGGGGATGCGCCGTGGCCCTGGTGCGCCAGAAGGATGCCGCAGGGTTTTCCACCGCAGTAGCCGATGAGTACCAGCGGCAGACCGGTTTGACTCCCAACGTATACATCTGCCAGCCCGAAGACGGAGCCAGCCTTTCCAGCACGGCTTGACGCTTTAGAAAGGTTGTGCTAGTATCATTTTAGATTGCCCGGGATTTTCGGGTTTCTCAGGAGGAGAGTATGCCTAAGAAGATGTATGGATTAATTTCATTGGCCCTGGCTGCAGCGTTCATGCTGTCCGGATGTCTGCGCAGCGCATCCCAGGCGCCCCTGCCCACATCGACAAATTCCACCAATCCCTTCAATATGGCCCAGCCCACTGGCGGCCTGATCCAGATCTATGGTACCCAGACCGCCCTGGCGATGTCCACCCAACCCGCTTCTTCTCCCGCTCCCCTGACCACCCCGCCCAGCCCGACCGCGACGTTTGGTTTTGAGCTGGCTACAATTACACCCAACCCCCTGACACCCAGCCCCATCCCAGGGACGCCAGGCACACCGACCGTAGGCATCATCGTACCCACTGCCACCCCTGGGCGCCCGAGCAGCTACACCCTGCACGCAGGGGAATACCCATACTGCATTGCCCGCCGTTTCAACGTCAACCAGCAGGAATTATTAACCCTTAACAACATTAGCGACGGACAGCTTCTCCAGCCCGGTGCCGTCCTGAAGATCCCGCAAACAGGCAATCCTTATGTCGGCACACGGGCGAGAAATCCGCACCCAACCACTTACACTGTTTCCAGCGCGGAAGAGACGATATACAGCATCGCCTGCAACTTCGGCGATGTTGACCCGACCTCCATCGCTATCGCCAACAACCTGGCCTCGCCGTACACTCTGCAAATCGGTCAGACATTGAATATTCCTTGAACCGGCAAGGGCTCCCTGCACCCAGGCGGAGGCACCTCCGCCTGGGTGTTTGTTTATCGGACACTGCTGCGCCCCTTTTCTAATCACCAACACCACCCGGCCGCAAACCGGACCGGCCGGACATATCCCTGCCGGGTAGAGGAAAAACCATGCCTTTCGAACTGTTGAATTCCCAGCTTGAATATTCCGGCCGAGCTTTTTCAATCCGGCGTGACACCCTGCGCCTGCCGGATGGACGTGAAACCAAGTTCGACATCGTCGAACATGTCGGGTCAGTGGTTTTGGTTCCGCTGGACGAAGCGGGCAATGTGCTGTTCGTCCGCCAGTACCGTCACGCCGCAGGACTGGACCTGCTGGAGCTGCCCGCCGGGACCCTGGACGAGGGGGAAGCCCCCGAGGAGTGTGCCCGGCGCGAGATCCGGGAGGAAACCGGCATGGCCGCCAGAAAAATCGAACGGCTGGGCGGATTCCACCTGGCACCTGGCTATTCCACGGAATATATGAACGTCTTCCTGGCAACCGACCTCCTTCCAGATCCACTGCCTGCCGACGCCGACGAATTCCTGTCAGTGGAACATCTTCCATTATCCGAAGCCTTGGCGAGGGCAGAACGCGGCGAAATTCCGGATGCAAAAACCCTGGCTGCCCTGCTCCTGGCCCGGCCGCGTCTCGAATCACGAAAGGTTTGAATTCCTGGTTTCCAGGTGTCTGGGGGGGTTTTTTTATTATGACAAGTCGCAGTGGAATATGTGTATTAAATAACTAACGCTCCCCACTCCAGCAGACTAAACTTGTTAGTCGAGCATTTCCTGGCTCTTCCAAAGCCATGCTCAGTCATTCACAAGGAGCCTAACATGGAAAGAAAAAAGGTTACGGTTGATGGGAACGAAGCCACCGCTTCAGTAGCCCATCGAACCAATGAAATTTGCGCAATTTATCCCATCACCCCTTCTTCCAACATGGGTGAATATGCCGATGATTGGTCTTCAATCAAGCGTAAGAATATTTGGGGCACGGTCCCACTGGTGATTGAAATGCAGTCTGAGGGCGGCGCCTCGGGTGCCGTGCATGGCGCACTGCAGACCGGTGCGCTGACGACCACCTTTACCGCCAGCCAGGGCCTGCTGCTGATGATCCCCAACATGTTTAAGATCGCCGGCGAGCTGACCTCGACCGTCTTCCACGTCTCAGCCCGCACCCTGGCAACGCATGCCCTGTCCATCTACGGCGACCACTCGGACGTGATGGCCTGCCGCCAGACCGGCTGGGCAATGCTCCCCTCCGGCTCGGTCCAGGAAGCTCATGACATGGCGGTGATCGCCCAGGCTTCCACGCTGGAGGCGCGTGTGCCGTTCCTGCACTTCTTCGACGGCTTCCGCACCTCCCACGAGATCAACAAGATCGAGCAGCTCAGCGACGACGACCTGCGCACGATGATCGATGATGAGCTCGTGCGCGCCCACCGCGCCCGGGCCCTCTCGCCCGACCATCCGGTCCTGCGCGGCTCCGCCCAGAACCCTGACGTGTTCTTCCAGGCGCGCGAGACGGTCAACCCCTTCTACGCGGCCGTGCCCGCCATCGTCCAGAAGTATATGGACAAGTTCGCCAAGCTGACCGGACGCAGCTACCACCTGTTCGATTACATCGGCGCTCCGGATGCCGAGCGCGTCGTGGTCATCATGGCCTCCGGCGGCGAGACCGCCGAGGCAACCGTCCGCTACCTGACCGAAAAAGGGGAGAAGGTCGGCGTGGTGCGTGTGCGCTTGTACCGCCCGTTCTCGGTGGAGACGTTTATCAAGGCTCTGCCCAAGAGCGTCAAATCCATCGCTGTCCTGGATCGAACCAAGGAACCCGGCGCAGCCGGTGAGCCGCTCTACCTGGACGTGGTGAATGCCCTGTTCGAAGGCGAGCGCAAGGAGATCAAGGTCATCGGCGGGCGCTACGGCCTGTCCTCCAAGGAGTTCACCCCGGCGATGGTCAAGGCCGTCCTGGACGAGCTCAAGAAATCCAAGGCCAAAAACCATTTCACCGTTGGCATCAACGATGACGTGTCCGGCTCCAGCCTGGAGTACGACCCGGACTTTTCCGTAGAACATCCCGAAACCGTACGCTGTGTCTTCTTCGGCCTCGGCTCGGACGGCACGGTCGGCGCCAACAAGAACTCGATTAAGATCATCGGCGAGGATACCAACAACAACGCCCAGGGCTTCTTCTACTACGACTCGAAGAAATCCGGCACAATGACCATTTCTCACTTGCGCTTCGGCCCCAAGCCGATCCAGGCTCCCTATCTGATCGTCCCCAACACCGCTAATTTCGTCGCCTGCCACCAGTTCACCTTCCTGGAACGCTATAATATGCTCAAGTACGCCCAGCCAGGCGGCGTCTTCCTGCTGAACAGCATCTACGGCCCAGAGGAAGTCTGGGACACCCTTCCGCAGGAGGTCCAGAAGGACATCCTCGAGAAGAAACTGAAGTTCTACGTGATCAACGCCTACGATGTGGCCGAAAAGACCGGCATGGGCAGCCGTGTCAACACCATCATGCAGACCTGCTTCTTCGCCATCTCCAACATCCTGCCGCGTGACGAAGCCATCGCCCAGATCAAGAAGGCAATCCAGAAGACCTATGGCAAACGCGGCGAAGCCGTCGTCCAGAAGAACTTCGCGGCAGTGGACCAATCGGTCGCCAACCTGCACGAGGTCAAAACACCCTCGAAAGTGACCAGCAAGATGGTCCGCCGATTGCCGGTCCCGGAGGCTGCGCCCGATTTCGTCAAGAATGTTCTCGGACCGATCATCGCCTACGAAGGGGATGGCGTCCCGGTCTCGGCCATGCCCGTGGACGGCACCTTCCCAACCGGCACCACCCAGTGGGAAAAACGCAACATCGCTCTCGAGATCCCGGTCTGGGAAGAAGATCTGTGCATTCAGTGCGGAAAATGTGTTTTCGTCTGCCCGCATGCCACCATCCGCCATAAGGTCTTCGACAAGAAATTCCTCGAAAAAGCGCCCAAGACGTTCAAGTCGATGGATTCCAAATTCAAGGAATTCCCCGGCATGGCCTACACCGTCCAGGTAGCCCCCGAGGACTGCAACGGCTGCGGGTTGTGCATTGAAGCCTGCCCGGCCAAGGATAAGACCAACCCCTCACGGCGATCCATCAACCTGGCACCCCAACTGCCCCTGCGCGAAACCGAAGCCGCCAACTGGGAGTTCTTCCTGTCGCTGCCCGAGGTGGACCGCTCGGCGATCAGCCTGGGCACGATCAAGAACTCGCAGCTGCTCGAACCGCTCTTCGAGTTCTCGGGCGCCTGCTCCGGCTGCGGCGAGACCCCCTACATTAAGATCGTCACCCAGCTCTTCGGCGACCGGGCGATCATTGCCAACGCCACCGGCTGCTCTTCGATCTACGGCGGCAACCTGCCAACGACGCCATACGCTTCCAACAAGGAAGGGCGCGGACCGGCCTGGTCGAATTCGCTCTTCGAGGACGCTGCCGAGTTCGGCCTGGGCTTCCGGCTGACGCTGGACAAACATCTCGAATACGCCCGCGATCTCCTGCCGGGGTTTGCCGGCGAGCTCGGAGGGGATCTGGTGGACGGCCTGCTCAAAGCTGACCAATCCACCGACCAGGGCATCAAGCAGCAGCGCGGGCGCGTCGAGGTCTTGAAGCAAAAACTTGCCAAGTCCAAGAACCCGCAGGCCAAGAACCTGAGCGCCATCGCGGAGGCCTTTGTCAAAAAATCCGTCTGGATCTTCGGCGGCGATGGCTGGGCCTACGACATCGGCTACGGCGGCCTCGACCACGTCCTGTCCACCGGGCGCAACGTCAACATGCTCGTGCTCGACACTGAGGTCTATTCGAACACCGGCGGCCAGGCTTCAAAGTCCACCCCGCGGGGTGCCGTGGCCCGCTTCGCGGCCCAGGGCAAAGGCCTGTCCAAGAAAGACCTGGGATTGATGGCCATCGCCTACGGGTACGTCTACGTAGCGCGTGTCGCCATGGGCTTCAACGACCAGCACACGCTGAAAGCCATCCTGGAAGCCGAAGCCTATGATGGGCCTTCCATCATCATCGCCTACAGCCACTGCATCAACCACGGCTTTGACATGGAGAAAGGCCTCGAGCAGCAAAAGCTGGCCGTCCAGTCCGGTCTGTGGCCGCTCTACCGCTACGACCCTCGCCTGGCTGACCAGGGGAAAAACCCGCTGCTCATCGACTACAAGGAGCCGAGCATCCCTGTCGAGAAGTACATGTACAACGAGACCCGCTTCCGCATGTTGGTACAGAGCAACGAGGCACGCGCCGAGGAATTGCTCAAGCTGTCAGGTGAAGACGCCAAGGCACGTTGGAATTTCTACTCGCAACTGGCCGGCATGCACTACAACAGCGCGGAGGAAGCGAAGAAATAGGCGATTGAAAAGTGCAGAGGGGATCCCCTCTGCACTTGAATTTCATTCGGATAGATTAGGAGAAATAATCATGGTCGACCTGACAACCACCTACCTGGGCTTGAAGCTCAAAAATCCACTGGTCGCTTCCGCCTCACCGCTCTCTGAAAAAGCCGAAACGGTCAAGAAGCTGGAGGAAGCCGGCATTTCCGCCGTGGTGATGTATTCCCTGTTCGAAGAGCAGATCATTCATGAGAGCCTCGAGCTGGACCATTACCTTTTCTACGGTTCGGAGGCCTCACCAGAATTCGGCTCATTCTATCCCCAATCCGGCACCTACACCCTCAAGCCGGAGGCTTACATAGCCACGCTGGGCAAAATTAAAAAAGAGGCGCATATCCCCGTCATCGCCAGCCTGAACGGTGTCTCGACCGGCGGCTGGATCAAGTATGCCCGGAAGATGGAAGACGCCGGCGCCGATGCACTGGAGCTTAACCTGTACTACCTGCCCACGGACACGGATCTGGCCAGCGCAAAGCTGGAAGATTCGTACGTGACGCTGGTCCGGGACATTTGCAAGAGCGTCAAGCTGCCCGTGGCGGTCAAACTCAGCCCGTTCTTTACCTCCATCCCGAATATTGCCAAACGGCTCGTCGAGGCCGGCGCAAAAGGCCTGGTGCTCTTCAATCGCTTCTACCAGCCCGACTTTGACCTGGAGAACCTGGAGGTCGTTCCCAACCTGCACCTGAGCGATTCACACGAGCTGCGCCTGCCCCTGCGCTGGATCGCCATCCTTTACGGCCGCATCCAGGCCGACCTGGCGCTTACGAGCGGCATTCACACCGCCGAAGATGTCCTCAAAGCCATGATGGCGGGTGCCAGCGCGGCCATGCTGGCTTCTGAACTGCTCCAAAACGGCATCGGGCGAACCACGCAGATCCTGTCCGATGTGGAACAGTGGATGGCGGACCACGAATACACTTCCATCACCCAGATGAAAGGCAGCCTGAGCCAGCAGCACGTCAAAGAGCCGGCTGCATTTGAACGAGCGAACTACATGAAGACGCTCAACTCTTTCAAGTACCTGCCATAAGATCGACGCATTTTTCTCCCAATAAAGCAAATGCCCCTGCGAAATCTGCAGGGGCATGTTGTTTCTATGAGTGCGCAACGGGACAGGCTATTCGAAGGCCTCAGGCTCGCCGCCAGTTTTCTTCTGGCGGTAGGTGATGCGTCCGCGTGACAGATCGTAAGGGGACATCTCCACTTTGACCCGGTCGCCGAGCAGGATGCGGATGTAATACTTGCGCATCTTCCCGGAGAGATAAGCCAGGACATCATGCCCATTGTCGAGCCGTACCCTGAACTGGGTCCCGGGAAGAGCCTCGACAACCAACCCCTCGACCTGAATCTTGTCTTCCTCTTTCGTCATAAACAGCCTCCAGTCCCGTTCGCCGAAAATGCGGACCGGGTTTATTCGAATTCCTTAAACTGGCGCCGCTTGATCCGGCGAATCGCCTTCTTCTTCTCCATACGGCGCAGTTCGCTCTTGGAAACGTACCAGCGCTTGCGTCGTACGGTGCTCAGGATGCCGCTCTTAACCACCTTCTTACGGAAGCGCTTGAGCAGCTGTTCCTGAACTCGTTGTTGCGTAAATTAACGACCGTCACCCGACTCACCTCCTTTCGTTGGAGGGATCGAAAAGAAATAAAAACTCGGCCTGTCACAGACTCAGCCGAGGATACGGAAAACCTTCAAGACGCTGGAACACACATCATTGAGGAATTAACGCTCCTGAACACACTCCTGGATTGCCTTGCTCAAAACAATTAAATTGGCAATCACTCTTCTGCTGGTCTGTGAACAAATGTATTATACCGCAGGAAAGAACCGGTGAGAAGAGACAATGAAAAGATTTCTTTAAAGTCAAGGCCTTTGAGGTATGTGGATACATTGGATGGCCGGATGGTCGCCGGCGAGTACCTCGACCATCATTTTTTGGTGGAGGCCCAATCTACGAATTCGACTTCAACCCGGAAGACTCTTACGCGTTCGCGATCTTATTCATAGGCCTTGACGCTTGGCCAGGCAGATTCAACCGGTACCTTAAGGCCGCGGGCAATGCCGATGGAGGCCTTATCCTCAAAGGGCATGCAATAGGTGCATGCTGTCTGGCCCGCCGGTTCCACGCTTTCAAAATCGCTGGCTAAATCCTGGAGGCGGATGTTGATTGTGATGATAACTTTGCCCGTGCAGCCTTGCGGCCCCCAGATGAAGTAGCTGTTGTGTCCGCTGATGGCTTTGGGTAGTCCAAGCGCAGGACCGTAGAAATCTATGGCAGCGGCTTCGCCGTAGTTGCTGGCCAGGATACAGGCTTCGGTTTTCTCCTGGGGCGTGAGCGTATCATAGGCGGCTTTTACCGCAGTCGCCAGTTCACGCCAACCGTAGCGGTCAGCGAAGTTTTGGGGAAGCGCGGATGTCTGCAAGTTCTCTGACTGGATTCCGCTGGAACCGCCACTGAGCTTGATATAGTTCTCTGGCGAGAGAATGGGGATGGCAAACGGCACAAGGAACCCTCCGGTAAGGGCCAATACCAACAGATAGGCTGGCGGCATCCATCTTAAGCGTCCCGCCGCCCGGGTTGAAGTTGTAAGCTGTTCAAGTGCATAAGACCCTGATGCAAACAGCATGGGATAGGCCGGTGAAAGCCAGTAGAATTTTGCCCTTAACAACATAAAGAAAACAAAAAGGAACAGATACGCCCAGCCGAAGGCGCGGTAAGGTCTGCCGTCCGCAGTGAAGAACAAGAAATACAATCCACCCAGCCAGAGAGGGAAGGTGAAAGGATTCATCGTCGTGACTTGCTGGACGAAGTACTCCACGGGCGTGGCTTGATAGGTCTTGCCGCCGCCGAAGTAGGACTTCGTGTACTCCAAAACCGGAAACTCATGGCTGGCCTGCCAGATCAGATAGGGGGACAGCATGGCGAGGGCAATCAGGCCTGCAATGACCAGCCACCGATTGAAAAGAAGCGAACGCTGCTTACTCAACAACAGTCCGAGCATCAGAGCAATTACAAAAAAGGCCATGGTGAGCTTCGTGAGCAATCCGAGACCGACCACAAGTCCAAAAACGAGCCACATGCAGAGCCTGGTGCTGCTTGATCAGACGCACCAGAACCCAGGCGGCCAGGGTCCACCACAGCTGATCGAAGATATCCATCGTGAGCAGGCCGCTGGAGCCGATAAAGACAGGGCCCAGGGCAATCGAGACGGCTGCCAATACCTGAGCAAGCAGGCCTCCGCCCAATTCGGCCACCATGTCGGCTGTCAGCAAAACTATCAATGCGCCAGCCACGGCAGGCAACATCCGGATGGCCAGCACAGAACTGCCGAGCACTGCTCTGGAGAAGAAAGCGACGAGGGCCACGAACGGAGGAAACTCCACATAGCCAGCGCTGAGATGTTGCGCCGCGGCCATGTAATAAAGCTCGTCTCGGAAGAAGTTGTCGTGTGAGTTTACCCACAGGTGCAGGATGAACTGAACCAGAGCAATAAGCAATATAATCCAGCCGGATCGCCGGAGCCAATTTGAGATAGAAAGGTGAGTAATCATGTGATCCATTCCACAGATATCCAAATGATATTGAATTAGAATATTATATCCATTCATCCGATAACCGCGCGGAAGGTCTGGCTATTCCGCAAATAGGCTGCCCAACTATGAGTTAATTCGAGAAGCTTGGATAACATCGGATTTTGCATAATACATAAACGAATAATGTAAATCCCTACTTCAATGCACTTGCATGCACAAAGTAGTGCCAACTGGTTCTACCTTCATAGATGTTCTCTACCTGCTTCAACCCAATGATTCTGAAACTTGATAGAAGCCGATGCACATCGGCAAGATCACAGTAGAAATGCGGAAGGATACTCCCATCCTCCTCCCGCTTCATCCTCACATGCTCATCAATAATTTGGTTGTCTGGATCTGTAAAAGTGGGATTGCTCTTCGAATTGAGGGTCAGGTACACCTCTCCGGTCGGTCTCAGGATCCGATGGCATTCCGCGATCGCGGCAGCTATCCCTGCGGAATCAACGTGATAGATAGAATGATAGGCGAGAACAGCGTCGTAGGAATTCGCCTCAAACGGGAGCTTTATCAGATCAGCACGGACTGTATGGATGGTCAGGCCCCGCTGCTCAGCAGTACTTTTTAGCCTGCGAAGGCCGCTATCGGATGAATCCAGGCCAATGACCCTGAAACGATGTTCTGCGAATAGCAATGAGTGTCGACCCAAACCGCACCCAAGGTCCAGCATCGTCAGACGACCTGTTTCTTTCCACCTCTGCACAAGATAATAGACCTCCTCCGCTGGCTCGCTCCAGAATGCGTCTGAGACCTTGTTCCAATTCCAGCTTCCGCTCTCGACCATGGCTCTACTCGTCAATGCTGCGTTTAGCCCATCTGAATATCGATGGGTTTGGTTCCAATCGCTTGAATATGGTTAGAACTTTGTTTGGCATCCATGATCCTGGCTCCTTGCAATCATGGAGCTGATAGGCGTGATGGGTGAATACCCCATTCGTGATGGACAACTGAGCTGACTTTCACAACATGAAGATTGACGCCAGCCAGGATGCCCGGAAAAACCAGCGAGCATAAAATCAACCCTCGCAGATGGTCACACGGAGAAATGATCGGTCGAGAGGCCCTGAAGAGCTGCCCATGGTTAGGGTCCCAGCATAATCTGGTATCCCCGCATTAATAGGGAGTTATCTTGGAAGCCCTGAAAGAGCGGGTTATCGTCGCCCTCCAGATCGCGAGCCCAGCCAAGGGTCGCAAGTCCGAGTTCCCAGCCACCTTTGCGGGCATTCCAGACAATTTGGGAACAAGGGGAGTCGCCTTCACCGGTGCACATGAGACTCTCGGCGGTATTCAGGGGCGTTTCCAGTTTTTCCGAAACCAGCCAATACCACTCGTTCAGCGCTTCGTCCGGACGCAGGGCGGCGATCATCCCGGCGTAGTGGGGAACGATCACCGCATGACCCAGCGAGATGGTCGAGCTAGGACCATTCCCGTCCGAAAGCGGACCGGTACCGTCGTAGGCCGGGCTTTTTCCTCCTACACCAAAGTCCAAATAGAAAATGGTTGTATTCGCAGGAAAGATGGACAGGTCAGGAGACTCAGCCGGGGTAAGGCCGAACAATCCCAGGTTCCAATAGAATCCACCTGCCTCGGTCGATCGGTTTTGGTAGTGGGTTAATTGGCGATCGACCGCCTGCTGGCTGTAGGATTGCCATCCGATTCCCCAGCGGTCGCGTTCCGGGGTGGGTATCAAAAGCCAGGCGAGCTCATCGATGAACCCGCCTCCGTTGGCGGTGGGGGGAGATGTTGTGAAAATGGCCGTCCTGCCAGTCGAGGCAGCCTCCCCCAGGTTAACGATCCACGACTCGGTCCCGAAGTCCTGCCAGCCCCCACTCCCACCCGGCTCAATGGACACGCAGCCCGATTTGTTCGACCAATATCCATGACTGATGGCACCGTCTGACAGGATCAACTCTTTCCAGTTGATGCTCTTCAACACCTGTTCGACCTGCGTTGGATCGAGACCTAGAGCCTGCTCTGCTTCTATCATTGATATTGAAGCTATTACTGTATCGATACTGGACCATTCAGTTCCCAACACGATGGTACCATTCGTAACGAAGTGCGGCCAAAGACCGCTGCCCGCACATTCATCTCGCTGGATGCCCAGCAGGCCCTGGCCCGTTTTGGAGACAATCTCCAATGCCGAGGTTCTGGAGATGAATTCCAACTGGTAGGCCATTACAGCTGCAGCCGCCTGCAGCCCACTTGCAGAAATATTGTCATACTGGCCGGCCGCGAAATAACCCTGATCGCGGGTCAGGCCCGAGTCCGGGGACCAGTTGGAGAGCAGCTGGGCATAATTCCACAGGAAGGCCTGTCGGGCAACGGCCAGTTGTGGCATATCGGCAGCCAGTTCCACCCTGCTGACGGACACATAGTCCCCTGGAATGCCGGTGACATACCAGTTGATATTGCTGATTTTTCCTATTCCCTCAGGAAGATTTAAGATGACCGTTTGAGGTCCACCGTTAAGTTTGAATTCCTGGTCACGGATTATCTTCTGAGTCGAGTCATCACACTTTGGTTTTTCCCCCAGCTTGAGCTCGATGTGGAACGTACCACGACCGTCCAATACCTGAATTTGCACGGCAGTGATCCTGCCCTGGTATTGCGGCTCAATCTGTGGAGGAAAAATCGCATTGAAATTGAGTGGTTCGCAGTCAAAAAGGGGGTGATTCAGCGAGGTCCATACTCCGGCGATGGTTGAACCCGGGGTCAGCGTGGCCGTCACGACTCCTTTCCCCCAGGTGATCTGCGCACCGTCCGATATGATCCCGCGATCTCCGTCGAGACGATTAGAGGGCCAGTAATCTTGTCCTGGTAACGGATGCGGTGCGAAATCATCCACAAGGAGTGTTGTTGGTTGGGGGATTTGAGTAGGGGTCGCTGTAGTTATATTTGGGGTAGGGATATAAGCGGCCGATGGAATTAAGATGGGCGAAAAGGTTGGGGGTGGACCAGGCGTAACACCATTCGGTATTGGAGATGCATTTTGGGCGCATGATACAAAGAATAACATCAACAATACCTTCGCCAAAAATGAACTGACAAAATAGGGCTAATCGGATAAAGTTGAGGTGTCACCCAACAACTTACGCCGAGAAGCCCATGACAGACATTTTAGCACTTTTACAAAGCATAGCACCTCTGATCTCAAAAACGACTTTGCGCCAGTTGAGCCGGATCATTCTTGGAATGCTGATGATGACCGGAAGAGTAACGATGTTGGGGATCTCGCGCTGGACCGACAAAGGCGGTAGCTATCGGACGATCCAGCGCTGGTATCACACCCAGATTCCCTGGGCGGAAGTGATGTGGAGCTTCTTCCGGAAATGGCTGTGGGATCCCAAGGATGAGTACATTCTGGCAGGCGACGAAGTGGTGTGCGGCAAAGCGGGTAAAGAGACCTATGGATTGGATCGCTTTTTTTCAAGTCTGCAACAACGTCCGATCGCCGGGCTGGCCTTCTTTGCTTTTTCGCTGATCAATGTTCGAGAAGAGAAATCCTACCCGGTGAAAATTGATCAGGTTGTGCGGAGTGACGAGGAGAAGGCTGCCAGCAAAGCCAAGAAGCAGGCGAAGAAGAAGGAACCTGGAGAAAAGCGCCAACGTGGACGACCGAAGGGCAGCCGGAACAAAAAGAGTGCCGAAGTCGTGTTGAATGCCGAGTTACAGCGGATCCAGGTGGCGTTGAAGGCGTTTTTGCAGCGGATTGGCAAGGTTCTGACGCTCCAATACCTGGTCATGGATGGTCACTTCGGTAATTATCCGAGCGCAGTGATGGTCACCCAGACCGGATTGCAGTTGATCTCGAAACTCCGCCAGGATGCGGCTTTGTATTTTTCTTATACGGGTCCTTATCCAGGCTGTGGGCCTCATCCGAAATATGGCGACAAAGTGATCGTTCGCAAGATGGACGCCAGGTACTTGAAAGAGAGCACCACCGAAAAGAATATCCGGACCGATATTTATCAGGCTGAACTACTCAACAAGGAATTTGCTCTGCCACTCAATGTGGTCATCATGCTTAAGACCAATCTGGATACTCAGGCCCAGGCCCATGTCATTCTGTTCAGCACCGATCTGAAGTTGAGTTACAACAAAATCATCAAGTTCTATGGTCTTCGTTTCCAGATCGAGTTCAACTTCCGCGACGCCAAACAATATTGGGGCCTGGAAGATTTTATGAATGTTGAAAAGACCGCTGTGACCAATGCCGCCAACCTGGCCTTCTTCCTGGTCAATCTCTCCCAGCTGCTCTTGCGCCGCTTTCAACGGAGCAATCCGGCTTTCAGCATCCTGGATTTGAAGGCGCACTATCATGGCTACCGCTATGCAGTCGAGACAATAAAAATGCTTCCGCAAAAACCTGATGCCATTATTTTGGCCGACATTTTTGAGCAAATCGCCCGTTTGGGCATGATTCACCCGGCTTTGGAACCTTCCATTTCAACATAATTGGCGAAGGTATTGATCAATACAAGAATTGAAATAATTTTATTGAGGTACTTCATAGCGCGGCTCCCAGTCACGACCAAAAAAGGTGGTCTTTTTTTGTGAAAAGAGGTCTAGACTTCCATACCTTTACCAATTATCACACATAAACGACCGACGCCCACCAGCCTGAAACCTCCCTGCAGAGCGCAAAAACTCGATCCGTTGCTAAAAATCAGACCTGAAGGCTGCCTGAAGGAATTGTGGATGACGTCTCCCAAGACATCTCGTTTCTGCACCGGTCCTCTAGTGCTCCTTATTTGTACGGAACGGCTAAAAAGAAGAACTGGATGGAATATTTGCACCAACCAGTCAAATTCCTTATGCGATAGAATTGTCCTTGATCGATTTAATTAATATAGAATCAGCGAGGATACGCACCTAAAGGACCATCGGAATGATCTTGATAATAATCATCTATGCGGGATTATGCATTCTTCTGTTACTACTCATCGCTGTAGCGGGACTTATGTATTATGGTTGGGAATACGCGGCTCCAGTCACTCCCGCCATACCTGGCACGATAAAGATAGCGTGCGTCGGAGACAGCATAACGTGCGGCGCTTTGCTCAAAAACAGAAAAGAAAGCTGCTATCCCGCTCAGCTCGAGAAGTTGCTTGGTAATCAATACTGTGTTCGCAATTTCGGCGTAAACGGGCACGCGCTGCAGAAGAATGGGTTTAGGCCCTATTGGGGTCATAAATATTTTAGGATGAGCTCTGAATTTGGACCTGATATCGTGCTAATTATGCTCGGCACGAATGACGCTACGAAACGTAATTGGAAGGGGATCGACGCATATACGGCTGATTACCGGGCGATGCTCGAGCATTACCTGTCTTTGTCAAGCCAGCCTGTTGTCTATGCTATGACCCCTCCGACAGAATTCTCAACAAGTAAACGCGCCAGGGTCATCAACATGCCATCTAATGAACGAATTAGTAAAATGACAGAGTCAATAAAGCAACTGGCAGAAGAAATAGCCGTTGGCGTGATTGACATAAACGCTGCCACAAAAAATCATCCGGAATGCTTTCGGTTTGACGGGGTTCATCCTGATGCCAATGGCGCAAAGATCATTGCCGAAACCGTGTATACCGAACTGACTTCAAAGCGAATCTAAACAGCTGATCTCATTACTGCTAAGATGGACTAAAAAGGTTTCCCTGCAACCTTTGCTTGCTGGGCCTGATAAAATGAGACAGCATCTTTCTCAACACAGAGTTCTCCAGAAGCTAAAGACACCTGGATCCCCGTCATAGAACGCGTTATACATCCGATGTGTAAGGTCGCTTTCACATCATTTATTATATATGAAGAATAATGGTATCTACTTCGACAATGTCACATTACGCAGGTGGCTTGGAACGATGCCGGAGGCGACTGGCCTTTGAGCGGGAATGGTTGACCAAATGTCTGGTGACTTGGCGGCGAGCTTCTTCTTGGGAAAGTTCCGGCAGCGGAAGCACCGCTTTCAATTATGAACAGCCAAAAAACGACATTGGACGTAATTTGGCGCCGGGACAGTCCTGGCTGGGCGTTACCTGGGGGTTTGCAAGGAACGCGCGAAGCTGGCTTTCTTCGACGTCGGGATCAAAAGCTTGAACGAGTGATCACTCACATACTGCCGGACGGATCTGGCGTATAGAAAAGTCCAGAGAGTGCGATAGAGATTTGTCCGAGTTGGTGAAATAGGCCCGCCCTGGCCGTTCAAATGGGCAAGGAGACCCAATGAAAAGGGAAAAAGGTCCAGGTTTTACGGCTATTGCCATCGTTATCATAGTCGCTGCGGTGATAATTTTGGCGTTGATGTCAGTATACACTGTCCCTGCCGGCAGCGTTGGCGTAGTCACCCGTTGGGGCGCGGTCAATCGAGTGGTCAATCCCGGCCTGGGTGTGAAGTGGCCCATCGCTGAAGGAATTGTCATGATGTCCATCCGAACCCTGAAAGATCAGGTGGACGCCACGGCTGCGAGTTCAGACCTGCAACAGGTTACATCGACCATCGCCGTAAATTACCATCTTGACGGTAAATATGCTGTCTCGGTCTACCAGAATGTCGGTACAAACTACCAGGACATTTTAGTTGCCCCGGCTATTCAGAACATCTTCAAAGCCACGACCGCTCAGTATACCGCAGAGCAACTGATTACAAAACGAGAAGAAGTCCGCGCAAATGCTGAAGCAGCATTGACTACTCAACTTGCCGTCTACCATGTGATCGTCGAGAACTTCAACATTGTCAGTTTTGATTTCAGCCAAGATTTCGACGCCGCTATTGAAGCGAAACAGGTTGCCGAGCAAGAGGTGGAAACAGCAAAACAGAAACTCGCTCAGGCGCAGGTAGACGCTCAAACGGCAGTGGCACAGGCACAGGGTCAGGCAGATGCACAGGCCGCGCTCAAAAACACAGGCGCTTTAACCCCAGAATACCTGGAATATCTTGCCCTGACGAAGTGGAACGGAGTGCTGCCATCAGTCGTTGGCGGATCAACACCGTTTGTTGATGTTTCTCAATTTGTCCCGAATGCTCCACAGACTACAACAAAATAACCACCTCACCTGTAAATTAGCCCCGGCGTTTTGCCGGGGCTTTCGGATAAAGCATTAATCTTGCCTACCGATTGACCCCTTCAGGCCAAAATCATCAAATATGACTTATCCTCCCGCCTCTTCGTTCAAAGCTGCGACCAATTCCCGGCAAAAAGCCGGGATGTCGGCGACGATGCGCCCCCAGATCAAATTCCCTTCACGGAACGCGGCCTCATCGACCCAGGTCGCGCCTGCATTGACCAGATCGTCCTTGATGCCCAGCGATCCGGTGGCATGTCGTCCCTTGACGATACCTGCGGAAATCGCCACCAGCCCCCCGTGGCAGATGATGCCGATCGGCTTGTGAGCGGAGTCCATGGCGCGCACCAGGTCTGTCACAGCCGGGTGGCGGCGCAGCTTGTCCGGTGCCCATCCACCTGGAACGATCAGCGCGAAGAGGTCGGTGACATGCAACCCCTCGATGGCTGTATCCGGCTCGACGAGCAGCCCGTTTTTGCCGCGCACCGGCTTCAGGTCCAGGCCTGCAGTCAGGAGCCGGGCACCCTCATCCTGGAGGCGCATGAGCGGCACGTAGTACTCCAAATCCTCAACGCCATCGGCGACGAGGATGGCGATTGTTTTTCCTTTCAGGTTCATTGCCTTCGTCCTTTATTGATCGCGGATCTGTCCACGAACTCCACAGATGGATTGTAGGTCCATTTTATCACTGCCTCAGAAGGCTACGGGGGTGGTGTGAGCGGCTTTGTCGAACCCTGCCCGGACGAAACATGGGGAGCCCGTCTGTCAATGAATCCCCCGCTCCTTTATGATAAAATATGCGCTAATTTTTACTGGCTTTCTCGTATTTTGTGATCGACCAACCGATGAGTGGAGGAAAAAGAGATATGTCCCGGAAAAGTCTGGTTTTCTTTGGACTGTTTATCCTGCTCGTCGTCAGCAGCTGCAACCTGACACCTGCCGTCACCCCCACGGCCACGCCGACCCGTGCCAAACCAGCAACGCTGGCCGACACTCACACCCCTTTGTCCACGCACACGAGTATGCCGTCAGCCACGCTCAATCCGGACACGGTCTGTGACCCATCCGGCTGCATTTCGCTCAGCAAATTCTCCGCCAACATCGACAGCCAGCTCAATGGCCAGGCGGTTGGCTACGTATCGATGGTCGGGGTGCGGCCGATCATCGTCAAATACGGCCAGGCGCGCACCTCCGCTGATCCGCCGGCTCTGGCCTGGAATACCGACGTCCCCATGAACATCGCCAGCCTTAGCAAGGTTCTGACCACAATCGCCGTGCTTCAGGCGCTGGGCAAGCACAAGCCCGCGCTGACGATTGACGACAAGATCACCTCATTCCTGCCACCGGACTGGACTGAAGGTCCGAACGTGGAGACGATCACCTTCAAGGACCTGCTCACTCACCGTGCTGGCTTTCGCGAGAATGGCAATGGCTCGCACACCACCTACGCTGTGCTCCAGCAGCAGATCGCCGACGGCGTCAAACTGAGCGATAAAGCCGTTGCGAGCTACAACAACAATAACTTCGCCATCTTCCGCATCCTGCTGCCATACATCGCCGGTTTTAAAGACCCTGGCCCGGCAACTCGAGCAACCGCCACGGCCGATTTCTACATAAACTACATGCGTCAGAACGTCTTCCAGCCGCTGGGCATCCCCGCCGCGGACTGCAAGCCAGCCGCGGGCAGCCACCCGGCACTGTCCTACCCGTCTCTCCCAGTCGGGGCAGCGCATGGTTACGATTGGGGCGACTGGACCCTGTCGTGTGGAGGCGGAGGCTGGGTGCTGAGCGCCAATGATCTTTACAAGATCATGGTCGATCTGTCCAGCGGTCACACGCTGCTCACCGACGCCCAGAAGACGGAAATGAACTCCAACTGCCTGGGCTGGGACTGCTCGGTGCAGAAACAGGTTGACTTCGTCGGCAAGAATGGAGCCCTGGTAACCGGGAACAATTATGGGCTGTGGACCATCTTTGGCATCTTCAAGGGCAGCACGCCTATAGTTGTGATGATCAACTCTTATACCGCCACCAACATCACCGACACGGTCGTCACCGCCTTCAACAACGCGGTTGTTCCCCATCCTTAATCCAAAAAAAGAGACTCGGCTTATCCTAAGAAGCCTGTCTCTTTGATTTAATTTAAAAGTCCCTTTGACATGGTACCTGACTTGCTCACTTTTGCTTTTTTTCGCCTTTTCCAAGGGGAAAAATCGAATTTTCAGGACACTAACGGTCTTGTGGGGGATGGACTAAAATTGAATGCATGGCGTTCATCCGTAAGGTAAAGACAGCAAGTGGGGCAACCGCGGTTCAGATCGCCTACAAACAAAAAGGCCGGATCATCAAGATCATCCATATCGGTAGCGCACACAACGCAGAGGAACTGGAAATGCTGCTTGCTTTAGCGCACAAGTGGATGCAGGCCAACCAGCTGGAATTGTTTATGGAAACAAAACCCTCTCTGCGGGTGAGCATCAAGCGTTCCTATTCCGGTTTATTGTGGAAAGTTCTCCAGGACGAATACAGAAAACTAGGATTTGACCGGCTGGGAGACGAGATCTTCGAGGCGCTGTGCATTGCCCGGATCGTGGAGCCCACATCGAAGCTGGACAGTCTCCGAGTATTGGCCGACCTGGGGGTGGATCCGATCAACCGCAACAGGCTCTATCGCTGTTTGGTAAAAGCAGCCAGTCAGGATTATCGGAGACAGATCAGTCAGGCTTGTTTTGAACATGTGCAAGGAGGCGGCCTGACCCTGCTGTTGTACGATGTGACCTCGCTGTATTTTGAGATTCAGGAAGAGGATGAATATCGCAAGCCAGGACTGAGCAAAGAACGCCGCTTGGAACCACAGATCATTATCGGTTTGCTGGTTGATCGAAATGGCTTTCCCCTGGGTTTGCAGAGCTTTGAGGGCAACAAAGCCGAAACCAGGACCATTCTACCGGTCATCGAGGCCTTCCAGGCCCAGCACGGAGTCTCCAAAGTCACCGTGGTGGCCGATGCAGCCATGCTCAGCTCTTCAAACTTAGAGGCGCTTTCAGCCGCTGGTTACACCTATATCGTTGGCTCTCGGCTGTACAAGGTACCTTATGATATCGCCGAGTATCAGAAGAGGGCAGAAATGGTTGACCAGCAGATCATGGTGGAACAAAAAGATGGGTACCGAGTCATCTACCAGTACCGGGCAAAACGGGCAGCTCTGGACCTACGCAACATTGAAAAGCAAATCGCCAAGGCTAGAAAAGTGCTCAGTGGGCAGATACCGGTCAAGAAAATGAAGTTTTTGAGTATGACAGCCAAGAGCAAAAAGCTCAACCAGAAATTGATCGACAAAACCAGAACACTTGCGGGTATCAAGGGATATGTCACCAACCTGGATATCCCGGATGATCAAGTGATCAACTATTACCATCAGTTGTTTCAGATCGAAGCCACATTCCGGATGGCCAAATCGGATCTGCGAGCCAGACCGATCTACCATCAAAACCGGGAAGCGATCGAGGCGCATCTAACGATTGTTATGACTGCATTGGCGATCAGTCGGAACATTGAGCGCAAGACGGGGATCAGCATCAAACAATTCGTAAAACTGCTGCGTCCTATCCGATCCGGTATTGTGACCTTCAATGGTAAAGATCTTTTGGCAGATGCGGAGGTCCCTGAGACAACATTAGTCGTGCTGGATAAGTTGTCTTCGGGACACTAAAATGAGCAAGTCAGGAGACTCGGCTTATCCTAAGAAGCCTGTCTCTTTGATTTAATTTAAAAGTCCCTTTGACATGGTATGTAAGAGGCTCCCCATGATCGCACTGTTTGGCATTGTATGGTTACTAGTCGATGGGCGGCACTCAAGGGCTGGCCCGGACTGCCCAGGCACGAGCGTCGAGGCTTAGTGAACCATCATCGCGAAATGGAAGTGCAGCGCGGAGATGATCCTCGAGTGCCCGGCGGCTGGCTGCGTCAAGGCGGGCAACGTAGCTGGGCGCAGGACCCTGGCCGCCCAAGAAAGGTGACCAATAATCATCGAAGCCGGGAAAATCCAAGGTGGCTTCGATGCCGGTTACTTCAATGCTGTGCAATTCAGCCTCTCTGCAGAGGTGCGTCAGGGCGTTGGGCTGGCACATAGGAAAGCGGAGGCCCTCATCAAGTGAACGTGCGCCAGGATCAAGTGCTACTACCGCATCCCAGAAATAGCGGAGCATTTCCATCCTTCCGCCATAATCCCAAACGTAGAAGGCGAGGACCCCATCTGGTTGAAGCGCACGGCGCATCGCTCGCAATGCCATGACTGGTTCAGGGATGAAGTTCAGGGCCAGCCCCGAAGCCGCTATATCCATCGGGTAGGGAGGATGGGATACGCTTTGGGCATCGCCAACCTGGAAAATGATGCGCGGATCTGAGAGTCTGAGCTCTGCAAACTCAATGAATTCCGCCGATGGATCGACGGCAAGTATGGATTCGGGCAATCCACGCGCAAGGATGATTTCGCTTAGTGCACCGGTTCCGCAGCCGATTTCAAGCCACTTTAGCCGCGGGCGTGGAGCGAGCCATTCCAGGAAAGATCCGGCGATTAAGCGGCTCCAACGACCCATGAATACCTCGTAAGATGGGCCAGTAGCCCAAGAGTCCGTCGCAGTGGATTTTGTCATTCCGGAGATTATCTCACTACTATTGCACTGGTGCGGCTCAACTATGATTCGCGAAACTTGCATAACACCGATTCTGCATAATATTTAAACGTACGATGCACAAATCCCTACTTCAATCGATGGCAATCGTTCTATTACCTCCATCGCAGCTCTACCTCCCCCACCGAATATATCATTAAACAAAACTCCCCTTGCGGGGAGTCCTTTGGTTCCCTTTGGCACTGTCATGCAAGAATCTCCTCCATATTTCGCGCCGCTTCTAACCAGGCGCATACCTTCAGCGGTGGGACCGCTGTCCGCCGGTAGGCGCTGTTTGTTGTTTCTTGTGATCCGGTGCTTTTCGCACCAAGATGTGATAGTACCAAATTTCGCCATTGGCTTCTTCGAGAATCTCAAATCCTGCTTGTTGAACCCACTCCTTGACTTGTTGATTTGTCGGGTGGTAATGATAAACTCCTTGGTCCGGCCACTCTCCATAAACAACTGGTAGCCCTGTTGCTTGGGCCTTTTCGAAAGCTTGCTTGATCTCGTTTTCATCTGCGTTCTCAATCGTTTCTGCTGTGAAATACAGATAACCTTGGCGTTTTAGTGCCCGATAAAAGTTGTTGAGTACAAAAGGCCAATCTTCGGGACAGACATTTTCCATGGCATCCATGCAAATCGCGCCATTGAAATCATCTCGAAAAGCCATCTCCTGCAAACCGATTTTCTCGAATTGAACACCGGGAAATTTTTCTTTGGCGCGAGCGAGCATGCCTTGGGATTGATCGATACCTATGATGGAAAGGCCCTTTTCCATCAGGAAAGGCTCATACCGGCCAGCTCCACAAGCTGCATCAAGGATCGTGCTTTTTTGGGGGAGGACACTCAAGAATTCTTGAAGGAACTGCTGATGGGTGATGTTGCTGTACAAGCCATATTTATCCCAGTAGAGTGGAGCTTCAAGATCGTATTCAACTTCGCAGGCATGTCGCATATCTTGTAGCCAAGTAATTCTGTCCATTATTACCCTTCATGATTCTACTAAGCGCCTATGATTCAATTCACGAAACTTGCATAACATCCGATTTTGCATACTATATAAACGCTTGATGCAAATCCAACCTTCAATCGATGCCAATTGTTCTATTACCTCCAGCGCAGCTCTACATCCCCCACCGAATATACCATTAAACAAGAAACTCCCCTTTCGGGGAGAATCGAAAAGTCCCTTTGGCAATGACCTACTCTCCCGGGCGGTTACCCGCCAAGTACCATCGGCGCTGACGAGCTTAACTTCCGGGTTCGGGATGGGACCGGGTGTACCCTCGCCGCTCAAATCACCAAAAGGACTGTTTCACACAAGTGTGCTGAATAGTTTCTGATTATATCGATGAGGAACAGTATCAAGTTCTCCGCACCACGCAAAGTAGCCCTCGACCATTAGTACGGTTTAGCTTAACGCATTGCTGCGCTTACACACACCGCCTATTAAGCAGGTAGTCTACCTGCGGTCTTACTCCTTGCGGAATACAGGGATCTAATCTTGAGGCGAGTTTCCCACTTAGATGCTTTCAGCGGTTATCTCTGCCCGACATAGCTACCCAGCGATGCCGTTGGCACGACAACTGGCACACCAGAGGTCAGTCCACTCCGGTCCTCTCGTACTAGGAGCAGCTCCTCTCAAATCCCTTGCGCCCACAGTGGATAGAGACCGACCTGTCTCACGACGGTCTGAACCCAGCTCGCGTACCGCTTTAACGGGCGAACAGCCCGACCCTTGGGACCTTGTCCAGCCCCAGGATGCGATGAGCCGACATCGAGGTGCCGAGCGAGATCGTCGATGTGAACTCTTGGATCTCACCAGCCTGTTATCCCCGGGGTAGCTTTTATCCGGTAGCCACGGCCCTTCCACACAGATCCGTGGGATCACTAAGCCCGTCTTTCGACTCTGCTCGACGCGTTGGTCTTGCAGTCAAGCTCCCTTATGCCTTTACACTCTTAGGGTGGTTTCCATTCACCCTGAGGGAACCTTTGGGCGCCTCCGTTACCTTTTAGGAGGCGACCGCCCCAGTCAAACTGCCCACCTGGCACGGTCCCCCGCCCGGATGACGGTGCGGGGTTAGGGTCTAAATGTAATCAGGGTGGTATTTCACTGATGGCTCCACCGAGGCTAGCGCCCCAGCTTCAAAGCCTCCCACCTATGCTACACAGATCACACCCAAACTCAATGCCAAGATACAGTAAAGCTCCACGGGGTCTTTTTGTCCTACTGCGGGTAGGCCGCATCTTCACAGCCATTTCAATTTCACCGGGTCCCTCGTTGAGACAGTACTCTAGTTGTTACGCGGTTCGTGCGGGTCGGAACTTGCCCGACAAGGAATTTCGCTCTACTCTGTTACCACCATTTCTGGTGAGCCGGTCATTTCTGCCGACTTCCTCACGTCGCCGTGAGGTACGGACTATATCTTCACCTGAACAGGCGTCTGGCGTATAGTCTCTGGGGATTCTCAAACTAATGCAGTTTGAGCCTTTCCTGCTGGTTGTCTGCACTGACACTTTTTCACTTCCCTTTTCAGGATGAGTAGCGTCAGATACTCAGAGTTTCCAGCATACAGCCAGATTTTACTAAGGCTACGTTTTATAACCTTAGGACCGTTATAGTTACGGCCGCCGTTCACCGGGGCTTCAGTTCAAAGCTTCGCCTTGCGGCTAACCTCTCCCTTTAACCTTCCGGCACTGGGCACGCGTCAGCCCCTATACATCGCCTTACGGCTTAGCAGAGACCTGTGGTTTTGTTAACCAGTCACTAGAGCCATTTCTCTGCGACCCTCCAGCGCATACACGCCAAAGGGCACCCCTTATTCCGAAGTTACGGGGTCAAATTGCCTAATTCCTTAACGAGGGTTCTCCCGTTCGCCTTGGTGTACTTCACCCATCTACCGGTGTCGGATTGCGGTACGGGCATCTGGAACTCAACGCTTAGAGGCTTTTCTCGGCAACAAGGCTCAACCACTTACGCCTCTAGGGCACGCTTCCCATCTCAGCTCAGCCGGCGGATTTTCCTACCAGCCTCAACGCCTAAACGGATCGCACCAGCACAACCAATCGCTGGCTGGCCTACCTCGTTGCGTCCCCTCATCGCTCCTTCCAGACGGTTCCGGAATGTTGACCGGATATCCATCACCTACGCCTCTCGGCCTCGGCTAAGGACCCGACTAACCCGACGCGGAATGACCTGGCGTCGGAAACCTTAGATATACGGCGAACACGGTTCTCACGTGTTTGTGCGCTACTCATGCCTGCATTCTCACTTCCGCCCGCTCCAGCCGTCCTCACGGTCGACCTTCGCCGCTGGCGGAACGCTCCCCTACTGCCCTGTCTTGCGACAGGACCCATGGCTTCGGTACCTAGCTTAGCCCCGTTAAGTTTTCCGCGCAAGGTCACTAGACCAGTGAGCTATTACGCACTCTTTAAAGGGTGGCTGCTTCTGAGCCAACCTCCTGGTTGTTCCAGTAACCTCACCTCGTTTCCCACTTAGCTAGGATTTTAGGACCTTAGCCGATGATCTGGGCTGTTTCCCTTTCGACCCCGAAACTCATCTCCCGGAGTCCGACTGCCATGCTATGGAGTATCGGCATTCGGAGTTTGGTTGAGTTCGGTAAGCGGTAAGCCCCCTAGCTCATCCAGTGCTCTACCTCCGATACTAAACGCATGACGCTAGTCCAAAAACTATTTCGGGGAGAACCAGCTATATCCGAGTTCGTTTGGCATATCACCTCTACCCACAGCTCATCCCCTCACTTTGCAACGTAAGTAGGTTCGGGCCTCCACGAGCGTTTAAACTCGCTTCACCCTGGCCATGGGTAGCTCACCCGGTTTCGGGTCTAATCCCAACGACTATAAGCCTTATTCAGACTCGCTTTCGCTACGGCTTCGGGTGTCACTCCCTTAACCTCGCCGCTGAGATTAACTCGCAGGCTCATTCTCCAAGAGGCACGCCGTCAGGCATAGCGCCGCGCACCCGGGTTTCCCCGGAGCACCGACACGCCATTAGCCCTTCGACTGTTTGTAAGCTTACGGTTTCAGGTTCTATTTCACTCCCCTAACAGGGGGACTTTTCACCTTTCCCTCACGGTACTTGTTCACTATCGGTCGCCAAGTGTATTTAGCCTTGGAGAGTGGACTCCCCAGATTCCTGCCGGATTAGCGTGCCCGGCAGTACTCAGGTATCCAGCGGAAGTCAGTCCATTTTCGCATACGGGACTATTACCCTCTTTGGTTGGCTTTCCCATACCATTCTGCTAACAGACTGATTTGTAACTTCCATATGCCAGACCCTACAACCCCGTCCGTGCAAGCACGGGCGGTTTAGGCTGATTCCCTTTCGCTCGCCACTACTAGGGAAATGATTTCTTTTCCTCTGGGTACTTAGATGTTTCAGTTCCCCAGGTTCCCTTCTCCTGGTCTATGGATTCAACCGGGAGATGCTGCGGGTTTACCGCAGCGGGTTTCCCCATTCGGAGATCCTCGGATCAACGCCTGTTCACGGCTTCCCGAGGCTTATCGCAGTGTCCCGCGTCCTTCATCGGCACTTGGCGCCAAGGCATTCACCGTAAGCCCTTAGTAGCATCTCCACGTGATGCGGAGAAATTGATACTGTTCGGCCTACATCAAAAATAATCAGTTGCTATTCAGTTATTAAGGTGCTGTTTCCGCCGTTGACCGGCGATCGGTGCCCTTCACTCGTGTCAAAGGCACGGATCAGCGGTCAACTTCTTTTATCGACAAGGCGACCCGGCTCACCGCCGGGTCGCGCAATTCGCCCATGCGATAGGAGCCTCACTTTTTAATTGACTTTCTTGATCGTCAACTTCAAGCTGCTTGTCATCCTTTCCAACACGGGCCCAGTGGAGATGACGGGATTCGAACCCGTGGCCTTCGCCTTGCAAAGGCGCTGCTCTCCCGCTGAGCTACATCCCCGGGCACTTTCTCAGACGTCAGGTGGGCCTGACTGGACTCGAACCAGTGACCCCAGTCTTATCAGGACTGTGCTCTAACCATCTGAGCTACAGGCCCGCCCAGAGGCCTCAACAACTGAGAAGTGATAGGAAGCTTGTTTCGTCGACTTTCACCCACCGCAGGTGAAAGATTTGCTCGAGCGCAGGTCTGCGTGAGCCGGACCTTTGCTCATTACTCTAGAAAGGAGGTGATCCAGGCGCACCTTCCGGTACACCTACCTTGTTACGACTTCGTCCCAGTCACCGACCCCACCTTCGACAGCGCCTTCCTTGCGGTTAGGCTACTGGCTTCAGGTGTTGCCAGCTCCCATGACGTGACGGGCGGTGTGTACAAGGCCCGGGAACGTATTCACCGCACTATAGCTGACGCGCGGTTACTAGCAACTCCGACTTCACACAGGCGGGTTGCAGCCTGTGATCTGAACTGAGGCCGGCTTTGGGGATTGGCTCTACCTCGCGGCTTAGCAACCCATTGTACCGGCCATTGTAGCGTGTGTGTAGCCCCAGATATAAAGGCCATGCTGACTTGACGTCGTCCCCACCTTCCTCCGGCTTGATACCGGCGGTCCCGTATGACACATGTAACATACAGCGAGGGTTGCGCTCGTTAGCGGACTTAACCGAACATCTCACGACACGAGCTGACGACAGCCATGCAACACCTGTGTAGGCTCCCCGAAGGGTCGGTCTGCTTTCGCTTCCCTACCACCTACATGTCAAACCTGGGTAAGGTTCTTCGTGTAACATCGAATTAAACCACACGCTCCGCTGCTTGTGCGGGCCCCCGTCAATTCCTTTGAGTTTTAACCTTGCGGCCGTAGTCCCCAGGCGGTGAACTTATCGCGTTGGCTACGGCACCGATGGTTTTTACACCACCGACGCCAAGTTCACATCGTTTACAGCTAGGACTACCGGGGTCTCTAATCCCGTTTGCTCCCCTAGCTTTCGCGTATGAGCGTCAGAAACGGTCCAGGAGGCCGCTTTCGCCACTGGTGTTCCTCCCGATATCTACGCATTTCACCACTACACCGGGAATTCCACCTCCCTCTACCGCTCTCAAGTCTGGTAGTATTGAACGACCTCTCCCAGTTGAGCCGGGAGCTTTCACATCCAACTTACCAAACCGCCTGCACGCGCTTTACGCCCAGTAAATCCGGATAACGCTTGCCTCCTACGTTTTACCGCGGCTGCTGGCACGTAGTTAGCCGAGACTTATTCCGAGGATACTGTCCTTTCTCATCTCCTCGAAAAGTGCTTTACGATCCGAAGACCTTCATCGCACACGCGGCGTTGCTGGGTCAGGCTTTCGCCCATTGCCCAATATTCCCTACTGCTGCCACCCGTAGGTGTTTGGCCCGTGTTTCAGTGCCAATGTGGGGGACCACCCTCTCAGGTCCCCTACCCGTCGTAGCCTTGGTAGGCCGTTACCTTACCAACTAGCTGATGGGACGCAGGTCCCTCCCAAAGCGCATTACTGCTTTAGTCACAAGGCCTCTAACCCTCGTGACCACATGCGGTATTAGCAGTCCTTTCGAACTGTTATCCCACACTTCGGGGCAGGTCACCAACGCGTTACGCACCCGTTCGCCACTAAGAAGCCTCCGTATTGCTACAAAGGCTCTCCGTTCGACTTGCATGTATTAAGCACGCCGCCAGCGTTCATCCTGAGCCAGGATCAAACTCTCCGCAAAATTTTCACTCTTTCGAGTGTAAGTTACGGAATTGGAACGACTAGGCTTACTTCCTATCACTTTTCAGTTGTTAAGGTCCTGAAAACAAAGCGGGCTGAATTCTACCCGCGAGCTCTTCCACTGTCAAGACCAGAGACAAAATTACCGATGTTTCTCTTTCAACATCGGCTCGTCAGACTGCGAAACCTACTGGCTTGTGTCTCTGACGTGAGACGTTGCTCTGTTGTCAACGATCTGTCCACAAGGACGAGATCTGAGTGGGGGTTAATTGTGCGTACTCTATTATACGCATTCGTCTGACATTGTCAAGGAATCCATGCCCCAGTTTGGAATCTTTAAGGTTAAGACATCTCCTGTCGGCCGGTCAGCGCACGCAGGAGCGTATTCTGGTCGGCATACTCCAGGTCGCCGCCGACCGGCAGGCCGCGCGCCAGGCGGGTCACGTGTACTCCCAGCCTCTGCAGCTGCTGATGGAGGTATTGCGCGGTGGCCTCCCCCTCCATGCTGGGATTGGTTGCCAGGATGATTTCTTTTACCCCTCCGCGCTCGACGCGCCCAAGCAGCGGTTTGATTTTAAGACTGTCCGGGCCAATGCCTTCGATAGGCGATAACACCCCTTGCAGCACATGATATTTACCCTTGTAGGCACCGATGCGTTCCAGCGCCACGACGTCCAGCGGTTCCTCGACCACGCAGATCACCGACCCGTCCCGCTGGGAGCTTTCACAAATCTCACAGCGGGCGCGCCCGGCAGTGGTGATGTTGAAACACTCCTCGCAAAATGCAATCTTACCTTTGAGGTCCTTCAGCGCCTCCCCCAGCTGCTGCGCAATTTCCTCCGGAGCGCGCAAAAGATAGAACGCCAACCGGGATGCCGTCTTTGGGCCAATGCCGGGGAGGCGTTCGAGAGCAACGATCAAATCCTGGATCGGGTCGGGTAACATTCCGTTAGATGGGCAGGCCGCCCGCCAGAGGTCCGAGTCGCTGCTCGGCCAGCTCGCGCGACTGGTCCAGCGCCAGGTTGACCGCGGCCAACACCAGGTCCTGGATCATTTCAACGTCCCCCTCCTTCAACAGTTCCGGGCTGATCTCCACCGACCTGCACTTCTGATCGCCGGTCATGGTCACTTTTACCGCGCCGCCGCCGGCGGTTGCGCTGACCGTCTCTTCAGCCAGCTTGGCCTGCACCTCGGCCATCTGCTGCTGGAGGCGCTGGAACTGCTGGAGCATTCCGGACTGCCCGCCGGGCGGGCGATTGAACCCTTTCGCCATAATTTTCTCCTGCGGGACGTCCCATCGGACGTCCTCTATTCCTGGATGTCAACAATTTCACCGCCAGCTTTCAGCGCGGCCTCTACCATTCCATTTTGCTTGACGTCCGGCGGTGCGGATTTCCTGGCGCTCGTGATCACGCAGCGCACGGACACGTCCACCCCGGCTGTCTCGGCAATCGCCTGGCGGATAATCTCGATCTGCTCAGGAGTGTCCGCTTTTGAACGGAGGATATCACTGGCAAAGCCGAGCACCAGTACGGTGCCTTTGATTTCCAACGGCCGGCACGAATTCAACAGCGCATTCAGCGAGGAACTCTTTGGCTTGATCTGGGCGCAAACCTGCTTCCATACCTTGGTGATCTGTTCCAGGCGGATGGTTCCTTTGGGGGTCAGGCCGGACTCATCTGGCGCAGCGGGCCCGGGAGCCGGCTCGCTGGATTCATTCCGGGCCTCGCGGTCTGCCTCTGTGAAGACTGCAGCGGCCTTCGCCGCACCCCTTTCAGCTTTTCCGGAGGCAGAAGTTTTCGCTTCCGCTGGAGGTTTATGAACCGGTGAGGAGGGATCCTTTTTTGCGGGGGTTGATGGCAGGGGCGAGGACTCAACCGGGGACTCCAGAGTCTCAGCCAGGGCCAGCTCCAGGGGAAGAGAAGGCTGCCAGCTACTGCGTAAATCTGTTGCCGCAATGTTAAAGAATCGGATCATGCGCAGCACCTCAGCAGGGCTGAAACCCTTGGCATGGCGCAGCAGGCGCGGCCGCGCCTCGGAGGGCACATCCACCTGAGAAAGGTTCCCCATCTGCACAAACAGCAGGGAACGCAGGTAGTCCACAACCTGCCTGGCAAACAGGCGGGGATCCGCACCCGCGTCAAGCGTTGCATGAATGGCGTCCAGGCCGGCTGCGGGCGCATGATTCAGGATCGCATCGACCAGGTCCAGTACGGCCTGGCTGGCCGCCGTCCCGAGCACATTTTGAGTCAGGCTCAGGCTGATCGGCTGACCGGTCGAAGCGAGCTGGTCCAACAATGAGATCGCATCGCGGAAACTGCCGGTGGCCTGGCGGGCGATCTGGGCGAGGGCCTCCGCTTCGGCGGTCAGTTTTTCCTTCTCGACGATGCGCTTGAGCTGCATCACGATGTCATCCACCGGGATCCGCCGGAATTCATGGCGCTGGCAGCGCGAAAGCACGGTGGCTGGGATTTTGTGGATTTCGGTGGTTGCCAGCACGAAGATGGCATGCGCGGGGGGTTCCTCCAGAGTCTTAAGCAGGGCATTGAATGCCGCCGTCGAGAGCATGTGCACTTCGTCGATAATATAAACCTTGTATTTGCCCTGGTTGGGGCTGAAGTTGATTTTATCGCGCAGGCTGCGCACATCGTCCACGCTGGTGTTGGAGGCCGCATCGATCTCGATCAGGTCAAGGAAGCGGCCTTCGTTGACCGCCGTACAATGAGCACATTGATTGCATGGACGCTGGGCTGGATCCTCCGCCAGGCAGTTGACCGCCTTGGCGAGCAGGCGCGCCACGGTGGTCTTGCCGGTGCCGCGCGGTCCTGAAAACAGATAGGCGTGCGTCACCCGGTCGGTGGTCACCGCATTGTGCAGGGTCTGGACAACCGCCTGCTGCCCAACGACTTCGTCCCATATCTGGGGACGCCATTTTCGATACAAGGCTTGAGACATAAGAGGCAGGAAAATAGGATCAGGAATATGAGGTTTATGGGATGCGATAGAAGGCGCGGGTAGCACCTCGGTTATCGTAGAGGGTCGCCAGATCCCCCGGCGCCCAGGCCGGGCTGGTCCGGTTCCAGTAGAGGTCTACGGGAGTATCCTCACCCGGTGCGGTATGCACCTGGACGGTGCCTCCAGGATTTAGGGACAGCTGAGGAAAGGTATAGGTGTTGCCCTGGCTGTCCTTCAGCAGCCAACCGGTTAAGACGGCCGGGCTCGCACCGCTGTTCTGGATGACGACAGTTTCGCTCTGCGCCGTCCCTGCACCGACCACGCTGACAATGTTCACTTTGAGGCTGTCTGCAACCGGTGAGGCGGTGGTCGATCCCGTCAGGGTGGGGAGCACGGGGATCGGCCCGCTGGGGCCACGATGACTGCGATCATAGAAAAACAGGATCGTGCCGGTCACCAAGGCGGAAACAAATATGTTCAGCAGGATGTAATAGAACAGGCGCCGCCGATTCATTCTATTCGTATCATAGCATAAAGGCGCGTATGAGAACAGATGAGATCAGAGGAAAGGTGATATTAAAATCACCAGGACCTTTGAAAGGGATCGAACGAATTCATGGAGCAACAGCCGGCTGGAGCTGCTGCCAGGTTGAATCGCCATTCACGGTCATGACCAGGGCGATCTTCCCTCCATTGCGGGCCACGGCCCAGGCATGGCTGGCATCCGTGATACTGAACTGTCCATCCCAGGTGACGATTTTCGCCGTAGACCAACTCTGACCGCCATTGGTGGTCGCGTAGATCATTTTTCCCAAGGCAAAGCCGGTCTGCGGATCGAGGAAGAACAGCCCCTGGCCAATGGCGTAATCGGATGGGAGGGAATAAGTCTGCCAGGTTTTTCCACCGTCACTCGTTGAATAAACGTAGTCGCTTTCAATTTTATAGGACGCACTATCCACGCAGCGCAGGTCAATGATGACCAATTTTGCCGAGAAAGCGTTCGGCGAAAAGGTGCCGCAGGCATAGGTGTCATAGAACGTCGACGGCTTTCCGGCCGGGACCGGCAGATCGATTTCCTTCCAGGTGACGCCCCCATCCGAGCTGCGGAAGAGATGCGGCACCGGGATCAGCCCGGTGCAGTCGCGCGTCAGCCAGCCGTTCAGGGCATCCACGAAAACCATGCCGGTCTTACTGTCGCAGGACTGGATCTCATCCCCGCTGGTGGCGCTGCCGTAGGGATCGAGAATATCTTTCCAGCTGACCCCGCCGTCCTGGGTGGCAAACAAACCCACATACTCATGGCTCATTCCCGCCCCGAGGGCAGCCATCATCCAGCCGTGCTGGCCATCCGCGAAATTGATGAACAGCGGGTCGAAGGACTCCTGGAAAGCGGAAGTGTCCAGGGTGCTGAACTTCCACGAGGAACCACCATCGGTCGTGTACCAGATCAGGGCAGACTGAGCAGCCTGGGCAGGGGCCTGCAAAGTAAAGATGACCCAGGCAGTGGACGCGTCCCGAAAGGCACCCAGTCCCTGGAGCTGGCCGCCAGCCCCGGGAGCAGGCTGCGGCGGGGTGACATCCTGCCAGGTCGTTCCCCCATCCTGGGTGCGGAAGACATGGTCGCTCGCCTGGGAAATGCCACCAATCCCCCACCCCCGGCTGGCATCGACCATATGAATAAAAGTAATGTCAACCATTTTACCAGGGGCGATGTGCTGGACTGCCGGGCCGAGGACGGGGGTCGGCGCGGGTGGGGTCGGCGAGGCCGCCGCGGAAGTCGACACAACTGCAGTCGCCACGACCGCGGTCGGGGTAGTCAAGGCAGGCACCGCGGTCGCGCTGACCTGGGCCGGCGCAGTCGAGGCGAGCGTCGAGGTTGGCTGGGAGGTGCTCGCCGGGAGGTTGGCCGATGAATATGTCGGCAGATTACAAGAAACGAGCAGCGCAGCTACCATCCACAGGACTAGACAGGCAAAAAGGGGGGCTTTCGTTTTCATCGATTCCTCCTTAAGACAGGGACGATCTACCGTATTTCATCGAATTCTGTTCACCCATATTTTGATCAAAGAGCCAGGACGGCTGCACAGGGCAGGTCCAGCAAATCATAGCATAAACAAGCGCGGATGAACAGAACGGCGGGAGGCGTGCTCCCGGCCTGTGCGCTCCTTGGATTTTGTTGATTTCATTAAAAATGATAGGCAGGAGGGAGCGTTCCCACGATCCATTTAGCAATGAAAATAAAATGTTTAACCGCCCAAATCAGCGTACGATAGGATAAATGTATTGTTGGGCAGCCGACAAATACATGTATTCAATTTAAAGCATATATTATTCAAGCCTTGATGGTTACCTGGACGGACTCATGGCCGATAAATTCTGCCCGGTCTGCAAATACAAAAACGAAGCCAGCGCCAGCGTCTGTGTTTTTTGCGGATCCCCATTGGAACAATTGGATGGAGAGATTCCATCCACGACTAGGAATGTGGATGCCGGCGCTATCCACCCTGCAGGCAAAGAACCTCCTGCGCGAGACTACCTGCCGCCCAAACAGGGGCTTGCCCTCTACACGATCGAATCAGAGGTCCCGATCATCGTTCAAGATGAGAGCAGTTTTGTCCTTGGCCGCAGGATGACCGGAGAGATAGACGAGTTGTTCGTGGACCTCAAGCCGTACGGCGCTTATGAAAGCGGAGTCTCGCGGCGGCATGCCATGATCCGCAGGACCGGGAAAACATACGAAATTGTCGATCTCGGCAGCACCAACGGCACCTGGCTGGACAGGGAGCGCATTGTCCCTAATCGACCCTACCCGTTGAAAAGCGGGGCAGTGATTTTCCTGGGACGCCTGCAGCTGTTCGTGGTTTACCAGGAGACCAAAGACTGACAATTTTCGTCACTTTTTGATCGTGCCGGGATTTCCTGGGAGCGATTATGAGCAGTCCGGAACAATCCGTCGAAGGCAAACTTCTCACCGCGGCCGAACTGATCAAGGGCGGCAGGAAGAAAGAAGCGCGCCAGCTGCTGCGCGAAGTGCTGGTGGTCGACCAGGACAACCTGTTCGCCTGGGAGCTGCTCACCTCCGCAACCCTTACCCCCGAGGAGGAAATCTACTGCCTCAACCGCATCCTTAACCTGAGACCCAACCATCCATGGGCCAGGCAGCGCCTGGCTGTCCTCAGTCCAGGCGACCCGCTCAAAAATCCGGACCTGCGCTTGAATCAAATGACGGAGGCAAAGCCAGCAGCCTCCGCACCCGGTCGGCAGCCGCTTCCGGCGCACTCAAGCCAGCCCAGGAAGCGGCAATCAAGGTCCGCATGGTGGTTCGCGGGAGCCCTGGCAGCCTCCGTCCTTGTCGGCATCCTCCTGGCAGGCATCATCCTTTTTAACGCCGGCGCTTTTTCGCCGGTCCATTCGGCAGATCTGACCGCGTCTGCCCTCGCCGGTTACCAGAGCAGCTGCCAGGCGCTCATCCAGAAGGCCATGCAGGCTTCGGGAAATTTCTGCAGCCGGATCGGCGCCAACCAGGTCTGTTACGGGAACATCACCCTGCAGGCAGAACTGTTTCCGAACGCAGCCCAGCGGTTCTCCGAACGGGGGGATGTGGTCAATGTCAGCCTGCTGCGCAGCCTGTCCGCCTCGCCCCTCGATCTCGATAAAAATCAATGGGGGATCGCCATCTTCAAAGTGCTGGCCAACCTGCCGCGCTCCCTGCCGGGCGAGCTGGTGACCCTGATGGTCTTCGGCAATACCACCCTGGAAAAAAGCACGCAAAACCTGGATGCATTCTACTTCTCCAGCCAGTTCGGACAGATCCTCTGCCAGAAAGTCCCCTTTGACGGCATCCTGATCAACATGCCGGACGGAGCGGGCATCCACTTCACCGTCAACGGCACCGATCTCACCTTAATGGGGAATGCCAGCCTCAACGCGGTTAAAAATGGAAATATGCAGATCGGCCTGTACAACGGTTCAGGCCTGGTGCAAGCGGATGGGGTGGGACAATACCTGGGAGCCGGCCAGCAGGTCAGCATCCCGCTGGGAGGATCGAACGGGACCGAAGCCGTGGGACCGCCCTCGACACCCGGGACACTCCCTCCAGACGATCTGAACCTGCCCTGCGTCATGACCGGCCAGGACTGTTCTCCGGGGGATATCCATCCGCTCAACACGGACCAGGCCCAGGAGACCATCCAGGCCGGCCTCGGGACCACTCCCACCGTCACGCCGACACTGACCCTCTCCGTGACCCCCGGCCCCAGCCCCACACCTACCCGCACGCCGACGCCGACCCTCTCCGTGACCCCGGGCCCCAGCCCCACACCTACCCGCACGCCTACGCCAACCCTTTCCATCACCCCGGGTCCCAGCCCCACATCTACCCGTACGCCGACGCCAACCCTTTCCATCACCCCGGGTCCCAGCCCCACACCTACCCGCACGCCGACCGCCACCTCAACCCTCCAATGGACCGCGACGGGCTCGTACACAGCCAGCCCGAGCCAGACGCCTCTTCTAACCGCCACCCAAACCGCGGCGGGCAGCAGTCCTTCCCCAACCTACACAGCCTCGTACACTCCAACGATCGCGTCTGCATCCACTAATACCCCTCTCCCGCCCACGGCGACCGTGACCCATACCACCGTACCCACCGCCGCATTTGCTTGCAGCCTTATTTCGGTCGGTCAGGTGACCATTTCCGGCACGACTGCCACAATGCCGATCACCAACAACAACAGCTCGAGCGGTACCCTCACCCAGCTGGTGATCACCTGGGTCCCGGGTAACGGCAATAGCCTGGACAGCGTCACCCTGGGTTCGACCTCCCTCTGGACCACCGGCAACAGTAGCACAAATAGCTCCCCGGTAACGATTTCAGTCAGCGGGACTATTTCGGCTGGGAGTACAGCCACCCTGACCCTGACTTACAAGAAGACGCCCGCGACATCCGCAGCGGGGGACAATACCATCCAGATCACGGTGAACAGCACCTGCCAGATCACAGGTTCCAACTGACCTGGCGGATCGAATCAAGAAGCCTGATGGTTGAGCCCCTTTCCATCCAATTCAACGAACTCCGCCCCGGCAGTTGCTTCCGCCAGTACCAGCTCCTCGAGCAGATCGGCAGCGGCGGCCAGGGGATGGTGTGGTCAGCCCTTGACAAAGGGCAGAACCGCATCGTTGCCATCAAGCTCAGCGAGATTCCAAACACGGACCGGGAAATCATCGATGACCTGGCGTTCGAACGTCAGGTGGATAAGCTGATCACCCTGAGCCATGCTCACATTTTATCCATTTTAGATATTGGCCTTGAGGGGACCGTCCGCTACCAGGTCTCTCCTTACGTCACCGGCGGCTCCCTGGTCGACAGGTTAACCTCTGGCCCGATCCCGATCCAGAACGTGCTCCACTACTCGGTGCAAATCGCCTCCGCCCTGGATTACCTGCACGGCCAGGGCGTGATCCACCGCGACTTGAAACCCGGCAACATCCTGCTTGACCTCAGCCAGAACGTCTACGTATCGGATTTCGGCCTGGCGCGGGTCGTATCGGCAACGACGAGCGCCATGCACACCGGCCGGGGGACGCCTCCCTATTCCCCACCCGAACAGCACAGCATGGGGAGAATGACCCCCGAGTCCGACATCTTTAGTTTCGGCGTCATGCTCTACGAAATGTTCACCGGGGCGCTGCCATGGAACGGGGAAAAAGTCCTGGGGATGCAGCAGCTGTACACCCAGGATGAGATGCCCGACCCGGTTGAGGTCATCCCAGGCCTGCCTGCCCCGCTGGTCAACACGCTGCGCTGGATGACTGCCGCGAACCCCTCCGACCGGCCGCATTCGGCCGGCGAATCGATCCAGGCCATTGAGGGGGTCTTTCAATTCCCTGCCGGGGCCTCGAGCGGCGGACCCGTCCCAGTCGCCTCCGGGGCCTCCGGAGGCGAGACGGAAAAACTTCTCCAGCAGGGTCTGATGCGCCGGGGGCCAAATGATGAAACCGTTCGTCTCAGCCTGACCAAATTTGCCATCATCGACCTGAAGGGGAAACAGACGGGCATCGAGGGCATGTCGACGGACATGCTCGGCTTTATGCTGCAGAATGCGCTGGCCTACGGCCATAACGATGATTTCTGGTGGAAGCAGATTGCCCGCCCGCAGGTGAGGCTGAAGGTCGCCGCCGACTTGCTCAGCGAGGGGAACGAGGTCATCGCTGAGCGGGTGATCCATCACATCACCACCGATCCGGAGTTGGTGGGCCTGAAAGAACCTGTTCCCGAGGCCGTGACAACCTGCCTCCTGAAAATTGCCGGCAATGCAAAAAACCCATTTCTGCAGCAGGATAGCCTAGAAGCCCTGCAGGTCGTTCTGCCAGGATCAGAAAAATGGCGGGAGACGGCTTTAAACGAGGCACAGGACGAGGCACTGGCAGACCTGGCATTGGCGGGCGGGCCGCAGGCTGAAGCAGCAGCTGCGTTGATCGGCCACCTGCGCGCACTCCACGCGGTCCGGATTGTCCTCGGTGCGCAGGAGAGCGAAAGGCGTACTGCCGCCTTGATGGCTGTCCAGAGAACAGCCGGAAGCCTGCCGCTCTCCACTCCATTCCCGGTGCGCCTGAATGTTTTCATCCATTGGACAATCCAGCGCATCTTTACCCATCCGCTCACCCTGCTGGCAGCCTATGCAACCGCATTCCTTGGGGCAGCGTTGGGGTTTGGTTCGTACGTATACCTGAGCTACCGCTACCAGGGATTATTCGATTCGATGCGCATCGGCCTCGCAGTGGAACGGGGTATCCTGATGGGTGTCCCGTTCGGATTCGGCCTGTTTGTGACCAGGCTGATCGCCGAACGAGTGTCCAAGGGCAAACCCTTCATTCGCATCACCCTGGCTGCGGTGCTCGGTGCCTTCATTTTATACCTTACGTTTTTCATTTACTATGTCGTTTATCTGCAGTACGCCCCTGCCGGTGTTTTGATCCCCGCCGGCTGCCTGCTCATTGCCCTCGGATTTGCCTGCGGTGATTTGAGGCGTTCCCGCCTGTGGAAAATCGGGGTGTCGTCTGCAGCCTTCTTTACAGCAGTGACCGGCTCCTGGCTGGAGAGCATCCAATTTGCTTCTACCTCGACCGGGCTGTCCCCCTTGTTCAATTTTGATTCAGCCAGTCCGACCCTCTCCGTGCTGGGGATAATCCTGGCCACCGTCCTGCTGATGACGATTTTTGGGAACCTGGTCGATTTATCCGATCCAGAAGGATAACGTCCTCCACCCTCAGCTCCCGAGCGCGAGCACCACCCAGTCCCCCATTTGACGCCTTTCGATCAAGGCAAGCCCCTGGTTTTTTCCGGCAGAGACGACTCCGCCGGCTTGTTCGTCGAGGATGCCCGACAGGATCAACACGCCGCCCGGTTCAACCAGTTCCGCCAGGCCGTCCGCGAACAGGCGGATAATGACCGGTGCCAGAATGTTCGCCAGCACCAGCCTCGCCTGCCGGAGAGCAAAGCGGCCTTCCAATATCTCGGCCACCGAGCCGAGTTCCAGAGGAAACTGCTCCACGCGGATGCCATTGGCCACTGCATTCTCGCGGCTGGCTTTGACCGCGGCCGCATCGATATCCACTCCCAGCGCAAAGCCGGCACCCAGTTTCAGGGCAGCGATCGAGAGAATGCCCGAGCCGCAGCCGATATCGATTACAGAAAATGGAGGGCGGAGCGCAGACGATGACGGTCCGCTGTCTGCCGTCCATGGCCCGCTTTCCAAAAAGTGCTCCAACAATTCCAGGCAGAGCTGCGTCGTCGGATGTGTCCCGGTGCCAAAGGCCATGCCCGGGTCGATTTTGATCGGGATGCGCCGGGGGTCGGGCGAAGAGAGCCAGGCGGGGACAATGATGAGCCTCTTCCCGACCGGGATCGGATGATAACGGTCCTTCCAGGCTTCCATCCAGTTCTGGTCGGCAATCGGAGTGAACCGCGGAGCAGGCAGGCTCTGGATCGTGCCCAGATAATATAGCGCTTCTTCCAGCTTGGCGCGCGTTTCGTCGATTTTGTCATCAATGCGCAGGTAGGCGCGGACGGTGATCGGCCCGATGGGTGTGCCCTCGTCCTCTTCGTCCCCGAAGTCAACCGCCTGCTCGGTCACCACGCCGGAAGGTGCAAAGCGCGCCAGCACGTCAGCCACCGCCTCGGCCAGCTCACCACCAACCGTCAGGGAAACTTCCAACCAGGCCGCGTGAGATTCATCCCTCGCGCTCAATGATTTTCTCCTCGACATTTATTCCTTTGAAATCCTGGCTGGAGGAAATTCGGTGCGCTCCCTTGAAGGCAAGCCTGCATCCTGCGCCGCACCTGAAGGAAAAACTTATTCACCCTTCCCTTCCGGCCGGGAAAGCTAGCCCCCCAGCGCCTCGTTCAACCAGTCCAGAAAACCCTTCTCCTTCGGCTTGACGGTTGTCCCCATGGTGGCGGCCAGCCTTTCGAAAATCTCCCTCTGTTCCTTGGTCAGCCTGGAGGGGATCTCCACGTTGATGATCACCAGCTCATCACCGCGCCCGCTCTTGCGCAGGTGGGGTACGCCGCGCGCTTTTATTCTGAAAATCTTACCCGGTTGGGTCCCGGCGGGGATTTTCAGTTTTTCTTTGCCATCCACCGTGGGGACCTCCACCTCCGCGCCCAACACCGCCTGGGCTACATTGATATCCAGATTGAGCAGGATATCATTCTCACGCCGCTTGAAGAAGGTATGCTGCTTGACATTGATGACGATATACAGGTTCCCCAGCGGACCGCCGTTGACCCCGGGTTCACCCTCACCTCCCAGGCGAATCTGGGTGCCGGTGTCCACGCCCGCCGGGATGGGGACGACCTTGCGCACAGTCTTTCGCTCCAGACCGTTGCCCCGGCAGGTCCGGCACGGATTGGAAATCACCTCGCCGCGCCCATTGCAGGACGGGCAGGTAGCCGTCTGCATCATCGAGCCAAAGATGGTCTGGCGCACCTGGCGGACTTCCCCGCGCCCGCCGCAGGTGGGGCATCTTTGCGGCCCGCTGCCCGGTTCCGCCCCCGAGCCGTGGCAGGTGCCGCACACCTCGTTGCGGGTGACCTCGATTTCCTTCTCAACGCCAAAAACAGCTTCCTCGAAAGTCAGGGTGACCTGCATCTGCAGGTCGCGCCCGCGCCGTGCTCGGCGCGAACGGCCGCCGCCGCCCATGTTGATCCCGAAAAACTGCTCGAAGATATCCGAGAAATCCATGGTGGCGAAGTCCGGCATCCCGCCGATATCCCCCAGCCCGGCCCGCCCGTACTGGTCGTAGCGGGCGCGTTTCTCCGGATCGGACAGCACACCGTAGGCTTCATTGATCTCTTTAAATTTTTCCTCTGCGTCCGTCTCCTTGCTTACATCCGGGTGGTACTGACGCGCCAGCTTGCGGAATGCGGCTTTTATATCATCGATCGAGGCGTTGCGGGCAACGCCGAGGATTTCATAGTAATCACGCTGGGTCATGGATTATGCGTCTTTAACTTCTCCGTCGATCACGTCTCCATCGCCGGAGGGTTTCTCACCCGAGGGTTTCTCGCCGGAGGGGCCCTCTGAGGGACCCTGCCCGGCATCGGGTTGCTGCTGATAGGCAGCTGCACCGATCTTCTGGACGGCCTGGTTCAGCGCATCGACAGCCTTGCGAATGGCGGGCTCGTCCTCGCCATCCTTCACTTTGCGAACCGCATCGATTCCCCCCTGCACCTCGCCCTTGACCTCTGCAGGGATTTTATCCGCATAGTCCTTCAACAGGCGCTCTGCAGCATAGATCGAATTGTCCGCAGTATTGCGGGCATCGATCAGATCGCGCCGCTTGCGGTCGGTTTCGGCATTGGCTTCGGCCTCCTTGCGCATGCGCTCGACTTCTTCCTTGGAGAGCCCGGAGGAAGCGGTGATGGTGATGTGCTGCGAGCGTCCGGTGGCCTTGTCCAGCGCAGTGACTTTCAGGATCCCGTTGGCATCGATGTCGAAGGTGACCTCGATCTGCGGGATACCGCGCGGTGCTGGCGGGATCCCGTCCAGCATGAACTTGCCGAGCGACTTGTTATCGACAGCCATGGGTCGCTCGCCTTGCATCACGTGGATCTCGACCTGCGTCTGGCCGTCGCTGGCAGTGGAGAAAATCTGGCTCTTGCGGGTGGGAATGGTGGTGTTGCGCTCAATCTGCGGCGTAGCGACCCCACCCATGGTCTCGATCGAAAAGGTCAGGGGCGTCACGTCGAGCAGCAGGATGTCCTTCACTTCTCCACCCAGAACGCCGGCCTGGATCGCCGCACCGACCGCGACGACCTCGTCCGGGTTGACGCCCTTGTGCGGTTCCTTGTTGAACATGCGCCGGACGGCCTCCTGGACAGCTGGCATGCGCGTCATGCCGCCCACCAGCACAACTTCATTAATGTCGGCCGGGGCCAGGTGGGCATCAGAGAGCGCCTGCTTCACAGGTCCGAGGGTGCCCTCCACCAAGTCCGCAGTGAGCTGCTCCAGCTTGGCGCGTGTCATGGTCATGACCAGGTGCTTTGGCCCGGAAGCATCCGCGGTCAGATACGGCAGGTTGATTTCGGTCTGCATCATCGTCGAGAGCTCGATCTTGGCTTTTTCGGCGGCTTCGCGCAGGCGCTGAAGCGCCTGGCGGTCCTGGCGGATGTCAATCCCGTTTTGCTTCTGGAACTCCTGGGTGAAATAATCCATGATGCGCTGGTCGAAGTCATCGCCGCCCAGGAAGGTGTTCCCGTTGGTGGAACGAACCTGGAACACGCCCTCACCCACGTCCAGGATCGAGATATCGAAGGTGCCGCCGCCCAGATCGTAAACGGCGATGATTTCATTCTTTTTCTTGTCCAGCCCATAGGCCAGCGACGAGGCAGTCGGCTCATTGATGATGCGCAGCACATCCAGGCCGGCGATCTTACCGGCATCCTTGGTGGCGTTGCGCTGGGCATCGTTGAAGTAGGCTGGGACGGTAATCACTGCCTGGGTAATCGGCTCGCTGAGATATGCCTCAGCATCGCGTTTGATCTTGGCCAGGATCATGGCTGAAATCTCGGGTGGCGAATATTCCTTATCGTCCAGCTTGACGCGCACGTCGCCGTTGTCGGCTGGCAGGGCGGTATAGGGAATGCGCGGCAGGGTCCGTTGGACCTCGGGGTCCTCGTATTTGCGGCCCATGAAGCGCTTGATTGAAAAAATCGTGTTTTGCGCGTTGATCACGCCCTGCTGGCGGGCTACGCGTCCCACCAGCCGTTCGTGGTTCTTGTTGACTGCCACGACAGAAGGCACAAGGCGGTCCCCTTCTGAAGTCGGGATAACGACCGGCTCGCTGCCCATCATGACCGCCCCCACAGAGTTGGTAGTTCCGAGGTCTATTCCGATAATTTTGCTCATAGATGAGAACTCCCTGGAAAAAAAAATGGATGACCATGGATCCCGTCTACAGGGGAGGACGGTCCCTGGTCTATCGGGTCTGGTCTATTGTGCTACGCGTACCATTGCCGGGCGGAGGACGCGGTCGCCGAGCAGGTATCCGTTGCGGACTACCTCGATCACCTGCCCACTGGCATGCTCGCTGCTTGGTTCTTGCGAAATGGCCTCATGCAAATTCGGGTCGAAGGTCTGGCCTTCCGCCTCAATGCGCCGGATGCCTTCGGCCTCCAGGATGGCCTGCATTTTACGGCAGATCAGTTCGATCCCTTCCGCCCAGGCCAGATCCGCAGGTCGGGTTGCCATGGCACGTTCAAGGTCATCCAGGACCGGCAGGTAATGCTTGGCTATGCTGGCAACGGCATTCTGGTAGGCGGATTCGTTCTCCCGGTCAAGGCGCTTGCGGTAATTGGAAAATTCGGCCACGGCGCGCTGCCAGCCTTCTTTGTATTCGGCGGCCTGCGCCTGGGCTTCACCCAGCTGCTTTTTCAACGCCTCAACCTCCTCGACCGGAAGAGCAGAAACAGGTTCGGGTTCAGAAATCTCCGGCTCGGCAGCTCCCGCCTCCGGACCTGGGCCGATCGGGGCGGATTCAGCGGCAGGCGCGTCCGCCTGGGGGTTGTCCACTGCATGGGTTGTTTTCTTGCTACTCATTTTCATCTCCAACCATAGTTTCAGAAATCAGGCCACTCAATAAGTCAGCCATAAAGCGGACGGTAGGGATGGTGCGGGCATAGGCCATGCGCATCGGGCCGAACACGCCCAGGGTTCCGGTAGCGAGCCCCGGGATGCCGTACCGGGCCAGGATGACAGAGCATTGCTTCAGCTCTTCCCATTTGCCCTCCCCGCCGATCAGCACCTGCACACCGCCCACATGGCTGTTCGCCATCGTACGCGCCAGCAGGTCCTGGAGCAGCGAACGTTCTTCGAACAGGCGGACTGCCCGCCGGGCATCGTCCGATACCAGAAATTCCGGTTCGGAGAGGACGTTCGAAAGGCCGTCCAGATAAATATCGCCGGAGACGCGCTGCTCATCGCGGTTCATGTCCTGCAGGATAAGGGTCAGGACATCTTTTTCAAGGCTTTCCATCCTCTCCGACAGCGAGGCAATTTCTTCAGTTGGGCGGTTCTGGCACAGGCTGTTGAGGCGGTCGGCGACCAGGCTGAGCTGTTCCTGGGAAACCGGCTCGGCCAGGGTCAGGACTTGCTGGTTCACCTCGCCGCTGGACATGACCAGAACCATCAATACCTGGCGTCCCTGGGTGGAGATCAGCTCCAGGTGTTTATAGCGCGACCTTTCGGAATGAGGCGCGGTCACCAGCGAGGCAGCGCGCGACTGGTGGGCAAGAATGGAGGCGGCCAGCGGCATCCACTGTTCCACGTCCTGGCGTGCCTGATAGAATTGATGGGCGATGGTGTCGCGCGCCGGTTCGGACAGGTCTGAGGTGTAAACAACGTGGGTTACGAAATAGCGGTAGCCCTCCTCGGTTGGAACGCGCCCGGCGGAGGTGTGCGGCTGACGTAGGTAACCCATCTCGGTCAGTTCAGCCATTTCATTACGAATGGTGGCGGGCGAGAGATCGAGCTTGTAGTGTTCGACCAGCCGCTTCGAGCCAACCGGCTCGGCAGTCTCGGTGTAATCGCGCACGACCAGGGCAAGGATTAAACGTTGGCGTTCGGTAAGATCATTCATTAATTATTTTTGGATAGCCGCAGCCGGATCCGCGAGCAATCTTCCATATTCCAGAGATTTAGCACTCTCGACTTGAGAGTGCTAAATGGACACATAGAATCATATCATGGCTGAAAACAAGCGTCAATAAGAGAGATGTTAGAAATCTATAAAGCAACCCTAATTCTGGCATGGCCCTGAAACGCATCACGAGGAGAGGCGTCCCCTTGTCCCAAATCGCGCCGGGCTTGTTCGATTCCCGTAACCATTTCGGAGGCCAAACAGCACCTTGATTTTTCAGAAAGCAAAGCACGGCACAAATTCACCCAAGAGGCCTCTCTTCTCTACCCGGGCTGGAAGAGAGGTGGTCAAGATCCATCCTCCTTGCGTCCATTGGGTTTGCGCGCTACCAGTCAGAGGTTGAAGAAATGGTTTGGTTTCCCCCGGCCATTAGACCCTGCACAGTATTCGACTTATGCCGCTAGGCAAACACCTGTCAAGTCCAGCCGAGGAATCGCTAACGCCGCCAGAATTGAAAGCCCTGCAGTCCAATGACCGCCAGGTCGAGCGGGATGCCCATGTTCCGGGAAATCCCGAACACAAGATTCCAAAAACCGGCATTCACGAATGCAACATCCCACAAGACCAGGAAAACGATCACCATGATCATCGTCCCCGCCTGGTTAATGGAACCACGCAGCCTGGGAGGCAGATAGGGAGCCAGCGCACCGTAGCCATCAAAGGGGGGCACAGGGATCAGGTTCAGTATCAGCGCCGAGACCTGCATGAGGGCCAGGAAGGCCAGCCCCGGCCAGATGCCCGTATTGGTGTGTGGAACCAGGCCAAAGACAGCTCCCAGGAGGATCGCCAGGAGCAGGTTGGAAGCCGGTCCGGCCAGCGACACGGCGGATTGCCAGGCCCGGCTGCGCAGCCGCCAGGTTTCAATGTAGACCGCCCCGCCGGGCAGGCCGATCCCGCCCATGATCAGGAAGAGCATGGGCAGAAGAATGGAGTATACCGGATGGGTGTACTTCAGCGGATTGAAAGTCAGGTAGCCCTTCTCCCGCACAGAGGTGTCCCCACCGAGATAGGCCACGAGCGCGTGGCTGAACTCGTGCAGGCAGAGCGAAAAGATCCAACCGAGGATGACGATCAGGAAGGTCATGGCGAGTATCCTTGGGGGTGCGCCCGGTGCCATTCCCAGGCACTGGTGAGGATATCTTCCAGCTCGGGACGCTCCGGCACCCAACCCAATTCATGCCTTATCTTTTCTGAGGATGCGACCAGGCGTGGCGCATCACCGGGGCGGCGCGGGGATTCGATCATCGGGATCGGATGCCCGGTCACCCGGCGGGCAGTCTCGACCACCTCACGGTTCGAGTAGCCTTTTCCGTTTCCCAGGTTGTAGATCAACCGATCCCTTTCACCGAGGGCAGCCAGGGCAAGCAGGTGTGCGGAGATCAGATCGGCAACATGGATATAGTCGCGGATGCAGGTACCGTCGGGCGTAGGGTAATCATTGCCAAAAATGGATATCGCCTCGCTTTGTCCGAGGGCTACTTTTAAAACCCGCGGAATGAGGTGCGATTCCGGCTGGTGTGCCTCGCCGCGGCCAGGCAGGGCGCCGCAGGCATTGAAATAACGCAGGGCGGAGTAATGCAGGCCGTGAATTTTTCGATACCAGTCCAGGGCCTGCTCGATGACCAGCTTGGTATGCCCGTAAACATTAGTCGGACCGAGAGGCGAGTCCTCGGTCAGAGGTTCATCTCCGGAGAGATAAACTGCTGCAGTGGAAGAGAGCACAAAGCGGGGAATGCCCGCCCGATTCACGGCATCAATCAGGTGGAGCGAGTTGACCAAATTATTTTGATAGAAGCGTCCCGGGTCTTTCATGCTTTCGCCCGCCTCGATGAAAGCTGCAAAGTGCATCACCGCATCGAACGAACCCGTGTGCAGCAGCCCGGCCAGAGCGTCGGAATCCGCCAGATCTGCCTGAACGAACTTTGCTGCCTGCGGGACCGCCTGAAGATGGCCGGTGACGAGCGAGTTGCAGATGGTGACAGAATGCCCGGCTTTCAAAAGGGCATCTGATGCCACCGACCCGATATAACCCGCCCCGCCGGTAACCAGGATATTCATGTCGCCTCCAGTAGTTGAAATTATAACCGCTCACCACCCCTCGGCATACCAGCGCAGGTATTCCAGAACATGCGCAGACCAATAGGCCTCATCATGGTAGCCGATGTTGAGGTGCCATTCGTGCGCGATGCGGGCTTCCGTGAGCTGCTCCTCGAAAACGCGGGCATTCACCAAACCGCTGTCGGAGTCGCCGATGTCCAGGTAGATGCGCGGCATCCATTCAGGCGGGATGGCCGCCAGCCATTTTTCCACCAGGGGACCATCCGTGCCGAAGACGATCACGGAGTGGGCCCCGATGGCGCTGAACAATTCCGGGTGGGTCAGTCCCAGGCGGATGGCCCAGCCGGCGCCACGTGAAAGACCCCCAACGGCGCGATGAAGACGGTCGGGCATTGTGCGGAAAAGCGAACCAATGGCGGGAATCAGGTCATCAATGATGGCATCCTCAAAACCGTATTGCGTGGGCTCCAGCCATACCGGATCATACGGCATGACAACCAGAAACGGAGGCGCCTGCCCAGTCGTAATCAACCAGTCGGCGGCCTCGGGAACACCAAGGCGAATCCACTGCTCGTCCGTATCGCCCTGGCCGTGAAATAGATAGAGCACTGGATAACGCCTGCCGGCCTGCTGATCATAACAAGGAGGCAGATAGACTGAGGCATGGAGCGGCCTGTCCAGGTGAGTTGTCGAGATATCGACGGCCTGGATCCTGCTCGGGGAGCAGTCGGGGGTTTCCGAGATAACTGGAGCGAGGGAGGGAGATGCTGTGGGGGATGGGGCTATCGGCGAGGCCGTCGCGGATGGAGAAAGGGAGGGAGGCACCTGCGAGGGTCCCGTCACCGGCCTACAGCCCGCGGCTCCAAGGATGAGCCACAAAACCAAAGGCAGACCCAGCCCGAGAAACACTGAGCGCCTGTCCGCTTGACGTCCATGCATGGTTCGCATTATACTCACATCACCCCGCGGGGTGTAGCGCAGCTGGCCAGCGCACCGCGTTTGGGACGCGGTGGTCGGCGGTTCGAATCCGCCCACCCCGACTCGACCGCCGAGAAGCGTATGGTTCTCGGCGGTTTTATTGCGTGCTCTTTTGCAATTCGCAGTAAAATAGTTATGGAGAAAAGATATATGGCGCGTCCAAAATTCGACGGTATCATCGAAGCCATTCGCTACAACCCGGATGGGAAGATTGCCCTGGTCTCTGCGTATGAACGCCACGGTGCAGTCTGGTCCGATCGTGTCCTGCTCGAACGGGAAGACCTGATCAAGCGCATCCAACAGGGCAAGCGTTTTATGACCGGCCGGCGCAAAGAGTACCTGGGCGGCGTATTCGAGACCGGTCAAAGGGTCCGGGTCGTCCAGGACACGATCGTAACCGATGAGCAGGCGCAAAAACGCGACTTTCTTACCAGTGTTCCGATTTTCTAGCCCGTCTCTCTTCGTCCGGAGGGTAGCTGCATGAAGATCATTGATCAGACCCCTTATTATGATAACGAGACTGGTGAGATCAGCATGGTCAATCGCGTCAAGGCCACGCTAAAATACGGTGGGGGCTGGACCGATGAAATCGAAGCCCAAAAGTCAGTCGTTTCCGTACTGGACGGAGTGCTGGACAAGAACCACATTCTAATTCGCAACGTCACGCCTCCCGGCCTGGAGGCCCGCATCCCGTTCATCCTCATCGGCCCCAGCGGCGTCTACGTGATCTACGTCGCACATTTGACCGGCACATACCGGGCAAAGGGCGATCAGTGGGGAACCATTTCAGGGAATACTTTCAAACCGTCAAAACCTAACCTGCTGACCCGCACCGAGCGGATGGCGAAGGCCATCCAGGTCTACCTCCAGCGACATGGCTACGCTGACCTGACGACTGTGGATGGCATCCTGCTTTGCACCGACCCTGGGATCCACGTGGATAGTTTGCGGCCGATCGTGCGGGTGATCATGCGGGACGCCCTGGAACGTTTCGCCGTCTCATTGACCCAGGCCCACGCTCTGTTGAGTCCCGAAGCGGTCCGCGATATCTCGAACCGAATCCTGATCCCGCCAAAACCGGCTGCAGCGAAACAGGAGGCCCTGTCAGCGGCCGAGGCGGCCGCCTCGGCGGAAGGCTCCCAGCCGAAACCGACCCAAAACGAAGAAGCATATATCCCCCCCTTTGCCATGCCGGATTCCCAAGGCGCAGCGGGGAGCGCCGAGACGTGGAACGCCGACCGGATGGGTTTCGATTTCACCCAACCTTCCGCCTCCCAGACGGCTGCTTCACAGCCTTCCGATGCCTCTTCTCAGCCGTTTGCAACGCAGCCTTCGGCTGACTTTCCCCAAGAAGCTTTCCCCGCCCAGCCTGGGATGACCGCTGATTCCCTCCCAGAGGTGACGCCGCCCACGCCGGTACGCATGAGGAGAGGCGTCACGCGCGGCCAGCTGGTGTTCCTGATCGTCATGACCGTGGTCGAACTCCTGATCCTGGCCGCCTTTGGTTACATCATAATCACCAACTTCCTCTAACAAGGTTTCACCTCCTTGAAACCGCCATTTCTATCAATTGTCATCCCGGCTCGGAACGAGGAGTCCCGTCTGCCGCATGCGCTCGGCAATGTGTTTGCCTTTCTGGATAAACAGCCCTACCCCTCCGAAGTGGTGATTGTGGAGAATGCCAGCCGCGACCGCACCCTGGAAATAGCCCAAAAATTTACCAACAATTTCCCCGGACTACGTGTCCTGCATGAGCAGCTCCCTGGAAAGGGACGCGCCGTGCGCCGTGGTGTGCTGGAGGCGCGCGGGGTCTATCGGTTCATCGCCGATGCTGATTTTTCCATGCCGATTGAGGAAATTTACCGATTCCTGCCGCCCTCCTGCGAATATGAAGTGGCCATCGCCTCACGCGAGGCGCCTGGGGCGGTGCGATATAACGAACCCTATTACCGCCATCTGAGCGGTAGGGTCTTCAACCTGCTGATCCGCCGGCTGGTGCTACCCGGCCTGCAGGATACCCAGTGCGGTTTCAAATGCTTCCGGGATCGGGTGGTGGAAGATATTTTTCAATACCAGACTATGAACGGCTGGTCATTCGATGTGGAATTGCTGGTCATCGCCCGGCGCCACGGTTATCCCATCCAGGAAATCGGCATTCCCTGGACATACAGTCGCGGGAGCCGGGTCAACGTGCTGCGTGATTCCTGGCGGATGGCCCTCGACCTCCTGACGATTCGCAGAAATGCCCGCCAAGGCATCTATGATCTCAGGGGTTAGCCAAAATTTTCCCACATTGGAATTTGAACGGTTGCTCTGGAAAGGGGGTTGGGAGCGAATCGCCGGGATTGATGAGGCCGGACGCGGCGCCTGGGCTGGACCGGTCTGTGCCGCGGCGGTCGTCCTCTCCAGAGAACCGAGGCTGGCGCGCAGCCTGAGGGGGGTGCGCGATTCCAAATTGATGAGTCCACCTGAGCGCGAGAAGTGGGCGCCTCGCGTCCGGGAAGTCGCTCTGGGATGGGGTGTGGGGTTCGCTACCTCCGGGGAGATCGATGTCCTGGGCATCCTCCCGGCAACCAAGCTTGCCGGTATGCGCGCCCTCGAGAACCTCGATCCTGATTATCTGTTGACCGATTACCTGATATTTCGCGAAATCGCTCTTTCCCAAACCGCGCTGGTCAAAGGTGACCAGCGCAGCTTAAGCATCGCGGCTGCTTCGGTGCTGGCAAAAACGGCCCGGGACGCCCTGATGCGCAGCCTGGATGACCAGTATCCAGAGTATGGTTTCGCCCGGCACAAAGGGTATGGGACGCGCTTTCACCAGGAGGCCATCGCCCGATTGGGCTTGTGCGAAATCCACCGGAAATCGTTTTCGATCCTTCCCCTGGAACAGGGCGCCCCCGATCATGCTACTCCAAGAACCCCCCCGCCTTCAGGCGCTGGGGAGCTTCAGCATGCGGCGAAAGGGTGATGACGCCCCTTCCCGTTTTCAAGGAGCCGCCCGGCTGTGGAGGCGCATGCGCTGGAACAGTTTGATGATCTCCTCGCAAATTGCCGGCAGCAGTGAAAGACCCAGGACGACCAGCCATTCACGCAAACTCATGAAATGGGTGTTGAACACGGTCTGCAGGAATGGAACGGTGCATACAAGCAGGAGCAGCAAAATGGACGAACCAACTGCATACTGCATCCACTTATTCGAAAATATGCCGATGGTGAAGATTGAGTTCTTCTCCGAGCGGACGGTGTAGGAGCGGAACAGCTCGCATAAGGAAAGGGTCATAAACGCCATTGTCTCGGCTGTGAAGGAGGCGCTCATGTCTATGCTGCGCCAGTTAAATTTCAACAGAAAGGCGAGCGGGGCAACCCCCGGCGGCAAGCCGTGTCCCAGGGATTGAAGTTCCCAAAACAGACCGAGGGCAAAAGCGGTCAAGACTGCCGAGGTCTGTATAATGGTTTGGATGAGGATGCCCGCTCGCATGGGGGCGTTGATGATCGGCTCGTCCTTAGGTCGAGGCTTCTGGTTCATAATGTCCGGGTCGCCTTTCTCCATTGCCAAAGCCAGTGCGGGTGCACCATCGGTAATCAGGTTCAACCACAACAGCTGGATGGCGGTCAGGGGAGTGGGCAACCCGGCCAGGGTGGCCAGGAAGATGGTCATGATCTCGGCTACATTGGATGAGAGCAGGTAGTAAACGAACTTACGTATATTGTCATAGATGATACGCCCTTGTTCAACCGCGTCCACAATGCTGGCGTAGTTATCATCGGTCAGCACCATGTCGGCGGTTTCTTTGGCTACGTCGGTGCCGGTGATGCCCATCGCTACGCCGATGTTGGCGCGCTTGATGGCCGGGGCGTCGTTGACGCCGTCGCCAGTCATGGCAACGACCTCTCCTTCTGCCTGCAGGGCATCCACGATGCGCAGCTTGTGCTCCGGGGAAACGCGGGCGAAGACATCCACCTGTCGGATATCCGACCTGAGCACATCCTCGCTCATCCGGTCGACGTCCGCACCAGTCAGGACTTGATGACCGGGCTGGAGAAGCCCGATGGTTTCGGCCACCGCCCTGGCTGTGTTGGGATAGTCACCGGTGATCATCACGGTGCGGATCCCGGCACGCGCGGCCTTAGAGAGCGCGGGTCTAACTTCTTCGCGGGCCGGGTCTGTCATTCCAATTAAGCCGACAAAGATCAGTTCCTTTTCCAGTGCAGCAACATCTTTCTCTGCCTCGGGGACATCCCGGTAAGCGACGGCCAGGACGCGCAATGCATCCCGGGTCATCTGCTCGTTGGCAGACATGATTTTCTTTTTACCGTCTGCATCCAACGGCCGGGATTTGTCCTCTCTGGTCTGATAGCGGCTGCACAGGTCCAACACCACTTCAGGCGCACCTTTGACGGCGATTACATCCCAGCCACGTTTTGTACTGTCGTAATACGGGGAAGGGTCTTCCGCATGTGGATGCAGCACGTCATGCACAGTCACCATTCGTTTCCGTTCCGAATCGAATGGCACTTCGTTCAGGCGTGGGTAGGCCGTGTTCAGATTCACATGGATGACATCCGCCTTGGCCGCAGCGACGAGCAGGCAGCCTTCCGTCGGGTCGCCAATGATGCGGTAGCTGTCCGGGTCGCCTTCCAACGGTTCAAGGTCGGCGTCATTGTTCAATGCTCCGACCCACAGGGCGGTCAAGACGGCCGGATATTCCTTCGCCAAGTTCGCGGATCTTCCATTGCCCAGGAACTCGCCTCGCCGGGAATAGCCGGATCCGGTGACCTCCACGGTCTGTCCATCGACCCAGACGCGCGTGACGGTCATCTCATTCTGTGTGAGAGTCCCGGTTTTATCCGAGCAAATGACGGTTGCGGAACCGAGCGTCTCAACCGAAGCCAGGCGGCGGATCAGTGCGTGGCGGCGGATCATCTCGCCCATCCCCAACGCCAGGCTGATGGTAACTACCGCCGGCAGGCCTTCCGGTACGGCGGCAATCGCCAGGCTGACCGCCACCAGGAAGAAGTTGACCAGCTCATTTTTAGCCGACCTGAAATAGGCCAGGAGACCGGCGCTGCCGACCAGCCCCAGGTCGGTATTCTTGACCACTGCCAACAAGAAGACCAGTGCACAGATCGTTAATGCCCCCCAGCCAAGCACCTCGCCGAGCTGGTCCAGGCGTCTTTGCAGCGGCGTTTCTTCGTTCTCCACGCTTTGGAGCATGCTGGCGATCAAACCCAGCTGCGTGCGCATCCCCGTGCTGGTGACCACACCCCGGCCGCGGCCATAAGTAATGGTTGTCCCCATAAAAGCGGTGTTCCGCCAGTCACCCAGAGGGACGTCCCTTTCCAGCTTCATCGAGGCATTCTTGTGCACCGGCAGCGATTCCCCGGTAAGTGCTGCCTCGTCAATCTCCAGGTTCATTGCATCCAGCAGGCGCAGGTCCGCAGGGATATGGTTGCCTGCCTCGAGAAAGAGGATATCCCCCGGCACCAGATCCTGGGACGAGAGGGCCATGTGGCGGCCGTCGCGCAGCACGTGTGCTTCGGGAGCCGCCAGCTTCTTGAGAGCCACCAGGGCTTGCTCCGCGCGCTGTTCCTGGAGGATGCCCAGAACAGCATTTAGAATCACAATAGCCATAATGGCGGAAGCATCCACCCATTCGCCCAGGAATGCCGAGACGATGGACGCCACGATCAGCAGAATGACGATGAAGTTATTGAACTGGTCCCACAGTAATCGGAAAAAACCGGGCCGCGGCACCTCAGTCAGCTGGTTGGGGCCGTATTGCGCCAGGCGCGAGGCTGCCTCGGCGGCGGTCAGGCCGTCTTCACGTACCTTGAGCTGCTCGAGGACCTCCGCTGCAGAAAGCGCATGCCAGGATTCGGTCTGTGGCGCAGGCGAGGTAACATTCGCAGACGCGATTTTCTTGTTCATCGGACATTTTCTCTGATGCTGATTTTTTAAGCGATAGAGAGGATGGGTCAGCTGTCAGTGGGCTCGATGCGCGTACCGGAGGGGATAGTGGCATCCTTGGGGATGACAACGATCCCGTCCTGGATGACCCAGTTATCGGCAGTGAGGTCGGTGCCGCGTGGGAAGGGACGGATGACCACTTCCGACCCGAGGCGGGCGTTCTTGTCGATGATGGCGCCTTCGATGCTGCACTTTAGGCCGATGCCGATGGGAGGATCCGACGGCACGTCCGACGGGTAATAGTCCGCGCCCATCAGCACGCTGTCCCTGATTTTCGTCCCGGCAGCAATGATGCTGCGCACGCCGATAACTGAGTGGGTGATATCGGCCTTCTGAATCTTGCAGCCTTCTGCCAGGAGCACGTCTTTCAGCCGGCTGTTCTCCACTATGGAACCGGGTAGAAAACGCGAGTGGGTATAGACGGGACGTTCGGTATCATAGAAGTTAAACGGCGGATTCTGACAGGCCAGTTCCAGGTTGGTCTCGAAAAAGGTGCGGATCGTCCCAATGTCCCGCCAGTATCCTTCAAAGCCATAACCGTAGACCTGATGAGATTGGATAGCGGACGGAATAATGTCATGACCGAAATCGTCGAAGTGGGGATTGTAGACAAGCAGGTCGATCAACGTCTGGACATTGAAGAAATAAATACCCATCGAGGCCAGGAAGGGATGCTCTTTATTCGTTCGGCTGGCAAATTTCGCCTGGGTCGCGGCATCCTGGGGTTTTTCGACAAAATCGGTGACCCGCTTTTCTTTGTTGACTTTAAGGATTCCCAGGCTAGGGGCTTCGTCACTTTTCACCGGCTGTACAGCCACGGTGATGTCCGCTTCGTGCTGCCAGTGAAACTCGGCCATGGCTGAGTAGTCCATGCGGTACAGGTGGTCACCGGCCAGCACCAGCACATATTTGGCACGGCTGGCCCGGATCTGGAACAGCTGCTTTCGGATGGCGTCCGCGGTGCCCTGGTACCAGTCCGCAGATTCGGGAGTCTGCTCAGCAGCCAGGACTTCCACGAAACCGGCACGGAAAACGTCGAAGTGATAAGTTTGCGTGACGTGGCGGTTCAAGGAATGCGAGTTGAACTGTGTCAGGACGTCGATGCGGTAAATCCCGGAATTGATGCAATTGCTCATAGGAATGTCGATCAGCCGGTACTTCCCGGCAAGTGGCACGGCGGGTTTCGAACGCAGCTTGGTGAGGGGGTAAAGCCTAGTTCCCCGTCCGCCCCCTAAAATGACAGCCAGGACATCGTTCATGGCAGGCATAATCATTCCTCCAACGACATTGGACCAGAAGGCTTCAAATAAGGTCGGACTAATCTATTGTATACTATCTGCTGAAAACTGGCGAAGTCATGCCCGTAGACTTTTTTCTTTAACACTCCGAAGCGTCTCCAGAAACAAAACGAGACCACCATTTGCGGTCTCGCCGACCCCTGGGTACAACCAGGCCACCGGGGAGGCAATCCCGCCTTGAGGGTTCCCCTCCCGCCTCTTCGGGAGGCGCTGCTCCCCGGCAAATCTAAAAAATCCAAAGTTCCGCAGTATAATTTCAGTGCCGAAGGAGGGAATTGAACCCTCATGGGCGAAGCCCACACGATTTTGAGTCGTGCGCGTCTGCCAATTCCGCCACTCCGGCTGGCGGGTAAAGTATACCCACACCATTCCCGAAGGTCAAGATGAAACTCGGAATTATCGGCTTGCCTCAATCTGGAAAGACAACTATCTTTAATGCTGCTGACGCGCGGCAACGCGCCCACCACCGCCAGCGCCGGGCGTATGGAGATCCACACTGCCGTAGTCGATGTCCCCGATCCGCGGGTGGACACGCTCTCGGCGCTTTTCACGCCCAGGAAGACCATCTATGCCAAGGTCACCTACGCCGACATCGCCGGGCTGGAAAGCGGCGCGGCCAAGTCGGGGATTTCTGGACAGCTCTTGAACCAGCTGACGCAGATGGACGGCCTGATTCATGTCGTGCGCTGCTTCGAGGACGGGAATGTGCCACACCCCTCCGGCAGCGTGGATCCGGAGCGGGATGTCGCCGCGATGGACGGCGAGCTGCTGCTGAACGACCTGATCGCCGTGGAGCGCAAGCTCGAGCGCCTGCTCGAGGAGCGCAAAAAAGGCGGCACGGATAAAGTTCTCAACGAACGCCAGACGGCGTTCTTCACCCGCCTGCAAGATATCCTCTCGGCCGAGAAACCCCTGCGCGGTCTTGGCATCTCCCCCGAGGAAGAAAAATACCTGTCCGGCTTCGGTTTGCTGACCCGCAAGCCGCTGCTGATCCTGTTCAACCTTGGCGAGGGACAGCCCGCCCCGCAGATCACCCACCAGTGCCCGACGCTGGCCTTGCAGGGCAAGCTCGAAATGGAGATCGCCCAATTATCGCCGGAAGACGCTGCCGTATTTATGAAAGAGTACAATATCCCCGAGCTTTCGCTCAAGCGCATGATCAGCACCTCCTATGATCTGCTCAACCTCCAATCATTTTTCACTGTCGGCGAGGACGAGGTGCGGGCCTGGACGGTCCGGCGCGGGGCGACAGCGCTCGAGGCAGCCGGTGAAATCCACACCGACCTGCAGAAAGGGTTCGTTCGCGCCGAAGTGTGCGCCTACCAGGACCTGATTGACCTGGGCGGCCTGACCGCGGCCAAGGCTAAAGGCAAACTGCGCCTGGAGGGCAAGGAGTACGTCGTTCTGGACGGGGAAATTGTGCATATCCGGTTCAACCTTTAATGAACGCAAGATCATTTCATTAACCTGGCGAGAACAATGAAAGAAAATGGAAAGATGGGGCTCGTGTAAACCATGAACAAGGACCGCTGGATCAAGAATGTTTTCCTTTGGGGGGCCTGCATTCTTGCGCTCCTGGGGAGCGCGGTCATCGTCTACAGCACGGCAAACGGGCTTTCCGGTTTTAGCGACTCGGTAGAATATCTTGTGGTCGCACGCAATATCATCCATGGAGTGGGAATGGGATACTATTTCCCCGGGGGTAGATTCTATCATCCCACGATTTATCCCCCTTTCTACATGATTGCTTTGGCTTCAGGCGCTATTTTTAAGCTGGATCCCCTTCAAACTGCCCGCTTATTTGATATTCTTTTTTTGGCGACCGAGGTCATCCTCCTGGGGTATCTATTTCATCGCTTCAGCACGATCTCCTCATTTTCACTTCTCGCCGGCTTGTTGTTCTGCGTGTTTTCTTCCATAATCTGGTTGTACTTTTCCGTTATGTCGGAACCGTTATATTTTCTTTTATTCCTAGGAAGTGTAATTTGTCTCCTGGTTTACTTGCAAAACCAGCTCAATCGCTGGCTGATCCTTTCCGCAATCCTGGTCGGCCTCTCGATAATCACCCGGTATGATGGAATTCCCACCGTTCTTGTCGGGCTCCTCAGCATTTTTTTGTTTGATCGAGGAAAATTTGGACAGAGGTTAAAAAAAGCGCTTCTGTTTGGCTTTCTCGCCAGCCTGCCGCTCCTGGTCTTCGGAATTTCGATTCACTTCAATCTTGAACAGCCTTCCCTTGTCTCGAATGTTTCTAGTCTGAGTTCGCTTCTAATAACTTTTCAGACCTATCGGGCTTCAGTACTCAACCTGGTGTGGGGTTGGATCCCGTTTCAAGCGGCCATTCCAATCCAAACATCCCGCGCCCGTTCCTTTTTCCTTATTCTGTTCCTGGTCGGTGTGACTGTGCTCACTTTGTTCTCGGTGAAGCGAATTATGGACAGGCAGATGACCCCGGCAGCTGAACAGGGCGATTTTCTAATCTTTATGATTTTTGGCTTATCCGCTGCCTTGAGCTACATTTTCCTGGCTTTCACATTTATTACCTTCGGCTTGCCCGCCCGGATGGATGACCGCCAGCTTTTACCGCTTTACATCAGTACTGTCTTGAGCCTTCTCGGCGCGGTTGCCTGCTGGCAAAAAGCCTGGCTTACCCATCGTCAGTGGGCGCAGGTATTTCCCTGGCTGATCGCAGGCGTGTTTATTTACAGCTCTTTTCCCGGGACGGCAGCGGTAATCACTCAGGCTCACGCAGGAGGCGGATCTCTTGCGCCCACCTGGAAAGATTCCGATTTAATCGAGGCGGTACAGGCGCTGCCACAAAAGACCCTGATCATCTCGAATCGGCCCGATGTGCTGCTGCTCTGGGCCGATCGGCCTGCCTACGATTTTTTATCTTCATTACATCCCAATTTTATTGATCAAAAAACAATCTATGGTTCTGACCCATCCGACGAGGCGCAGATCGCTTTTCGGGAACAAGGCGCATTGTTGGTTATTTTCGATCACAATATTCCCCAGGAGATTGCTAATGTATATGGAGAAAATGGTCGAGAAAGAGGAAAGACAATATTCAACGGGCTGGTTGTAGATAAACCATATTCTGATGGGACGATTTATTTTTATCCCGGCCCGGCTCACCCTGGTAATTAATCTTTTTAACTTTTATCGCCTGAGCAAAAAGTGAACGCACTCAATATTTCCACCACAGTTGGGATAATCGCCGAACCTCTTGACCAATCAGGAGCATACCATGACATTTAAACAAACTGCCTGGAGCCTAACTGACCTTTTCCCGGGCCTCAACAGACCAGAGCTGGAAGAAGGTTTCCAGACTCTGGAAAAACAGGTCACAGAATTTGAGAAGCTGCGCCCCGAACTCAAGCCGGACATGGACGTGGAACGCTTTATGGAAATCCTGACTCTGTCCGAGCAGAGCACCGGGCTGGCGCACAGGCTCTACGCTTTTGCCGGACTGGCCTTTGCTGCCGACACGCAGGATCAGGCCATCCAGACCTTGATGGCCCGCATCCAGCAGTTCCTGGCCGAGATGGAGAACCGCATCCTCTTCTTCAGCCTGTGGTGGAAAGACCTCGCCGAGGCGGATGCCAGGCGATTCCTGGAGACCTCCGGCGATTACCGCTACTACCTGGAGGAGATGCGCCATTTCAAGCCGCATACGCTCAGCGAGCCGGAGGAAATAATCATCAACCTGAAGAGCATCACCGGTACAAACGCGCTAAACACCCTTTACGATGCCATTACCAACCGCTATGTCTTTAATATGAAGGTGAATGGAAAAACCAGGAAATTAACCCGCGGTGAGCTGTCGGTCTTTGTGCAGGATGCCGATCCGAACCTGCGGGCAGATGCTTATCGGGAGCTTTATCGTGTATACGGAGCCGACAACCTCATTCTGGGTCAGATTTACCAGATGCTGGTACGCGACTGGCACAACGAGAACTTGATCCTGCGCCACTTTGCCAGTCCGATCGCGGCGCGCAATCTGGGCAACGACATCCCCAACGATGTCGTCGAGACACTGCTCGAGGTCAGCCGCCGCAATGCCCCTGTGTTCCAGCAGTATTTCCGGCTCAAGGCAAAAACCATCCAGATGCCCCGCCTGCGCCGCTACGACCTCTACGCCCCCATTGCCAAATCCGACAAGACCTATGAGTTCGGCAAGGCTGCCGAGATGGTCCTGGATTCATTCACCGGTTTCCTCCCCGAATTCGGCGCTCTCGCCCGCCAGGTCTTTGCAGAAAACCACCTGGACAGCGAGGTGCGCAAGGGAAAGCAGGACGGTGCGTTCTGCTTCAGCGTACTCCCCGGCCTGACTCCATGGGTCAAGCTCAACTATCAAGGCCACGCTGAGGATGTCGCGACCATGGCCCATGAACTCGGTCACGCCATCCATGCCTTGCTGGCCAAGGATCACACCCTGTTCACCTTCCACTCCTCCCTGCCGCTTGCAGAGACCGCTTCAACATTTGGCGAAATGATCCTGATTGACCGGCTGCTGAGCGCTGAAAAAGACGCGGCAGTGCGCCGCGACATGCTTTTCCGCCAGGTGGATGACGCCTATGCCACCATCATGCGCCAGACTTTCTTCGCCCTCTTCGAAAAACAGGCCCACGAGAGGGTAGCCCGGAACGCTACGGTGGACGAGCTGGCCGAGGCATACCTCGAAAACCTCAAGGAACAGTTCGGTGATGCAGTGGACCTGAGCGATGAATTCAAGTGGGAGTGGATTTCCATCCCCCACTTTTACAAGACACCGTTCTACGTGTACGCGTACGCATTCGGGCAGCTGCTGGTGCTTTCACTCTACCAGCAGTTCAAAGCCGAAGGCGAATCCTTCAAGCCGCGTTATTTGAAGATCCTCTCCTCCGGCGGTTCGGAAGCTCCGGCAAAAATCCTGTCCGAGGCAGGCCTCGACATCCGCTCGGAGAAATTCTGGCAGGGCGGATTTGACGTGATTGCAGCATTGGTCCATCAACTGGAAGAGTTATAGCAGCTGGATATCCCCGACGGTTAAAGAACAAACTCGTCCGCCGGAGATATCCCTGGCGGACAAGGATCAACTTTGACGCCCCCAATTAGGATGATATTTTTTCAAGCTTCGTACTCGCCTGCGTCTTCCTCCACCACGGCCCCCGGTTCATCCTCTGGCTTGCGATCGAGCATCTGCATGGTCTGGGCTACGATCTTGGTAGAGTATTTCAGTTCGCTACCCTTGTCATCATAGCGGTCAGTCTTCAGCCGGCCCTCAAGGTAGATCAACCTGCCTTTGTGCAGGTACTGCTCACAGACTTCGCCAAGCCGCCCCCACGCTTCCACGTTCACCCATTCGGTGGACTCCTTGGCTTCCCCCTCCTTGGTCTTCCAGCGCTGGCTGACGGCCAGGCTGAAGTGGGCCACTTTCTTTCCGTTGGGAGTGAAGCGGCCCTCGGGGTCCCTCCCTAATCGTCCAATCAGCTGAACTTTGTTGAGCGACGGCACAATTTTTTTCCTCTCAATGCCATATGGTTTAATAATAATATAGCGGAAAGAATAGAAAACTCAAATAGTACTTTTGCTCTAAGATTTGGAGAAATCTGATGAAAATAGTCACTGCCCTGCCCGAACTGCGAACCGCACGTGCGGCCCTCCCCGCCCCGATGGGGCTTGTGCCGACCATGGGCTACCTGCATGAGGGTCATATCTCCCTGGTTCGCCGCGCCAGGGAAGAATGCGCCAGCATTGTAGTCAGCATCTTCGTCAACCCTACCCAATTCGGACCCAACGAAGATCTGGCCAGGTACCCGCGCGACCTTCCCCATGATCTTGAAATATTGGAAGCTGCCGGTACGGACCTGGTCTGGACGCCCACGCCGGAGGAAATGTACCCGCCCGGATTCCAGACCTGGGTATCTGTGGAGGAAGTAACCCGAGGGCTGGAGGGGGCAGTGCGCCCCGGTCACTTTCGCGGCGTGACCACGGTGGTTACCAAGCTGTTCAACGCCGTCCAGCCGGACAAGGCCTTCTTTGGCCAAAAGGATGCCCAGCAGGCAGCCGTGATATGCCGGATGACGAGGGACCTGAATTTCCCAATCGAAATCGTTATCTGCCCGACGATGCGCGCACCGGACGGCCTGGCCCTGTCCAGCCGAAACACCTATCTCAGTCCGGAGGAGCGCAAAGCCGCCCCAGTATTATTCCATGCCCTGAGCGCGGCCAAAGCCGCCCATGAACGAGGCGAACGGGAAGCTGCGGCTCTACGCCGCTTGATGACCGAGACAGTGACTGCCGAGCCTCTGGCAAAACTCCAATATATTTCCTGCGCCGATTACGAAACATTGGAGGAGTTGGACACAGTGCGCCGCAAGGCGCTGCTTTCCATGGCAGTTTATATCGGCACGACCAGGCTGATCGACAATGTTGTCCTCGAGGGGTCCTAATCCGCCCGGAAGAAAAACCAGCCGCCTTCTGGCAGCTGGCTTCTTGATCCCATTGCGCAATCTTCCAGGTCTATCCCAGCAGGGCAGACCAGAGAATGCCGGGTAGATGGCGATAACCAGGGTCAGAGGCAAACCGGGCAACCCTTTTCGTCGTAGTGTGGGCAGTCTTGTTGGTAACAAACCAGGGCGGTTTCGGCAGGAACGCCGGGTCGCCGTGAAGCCAGCTGCGCGGGAAGGGATAAAAGCAGCCGCGTGAGACCGTCTTTTCCGGTTTATCAAACAAATAGGAGTTGCGCACCACACCGATGCCGCTTTGGATGTCCTCGTAGGTATGGCCAGGAAAGGCGCCCCATGTGCCTTGTGAGAGCAAAAAAGCCGCCGCGGTCCATACATTGATGCTCACCGAGCCGTAGCGCAGATCCGAGATGGCCTCCTCCAGGCCAGGGCCCAGCTCCCGCATGGTCTTTGGATGGACGATCAGGGTGGCTCCCAGCGTACCGTAGAGCTTCTCGTTGCAGAAACGAACTGCATTATGAAGAAACTCGGCAGGGTCCTTACCCGGCAGACTGGTCTGGGCAGCGACAGCACTGAAGAATTCATTGGTAAAACAGTATTCCTGGTCAGCATTGGAATCCAGACCGGTGATGAGCACGCGCGGCTCTGCATCTCCAAAGACCTCCGCCTCTGGGTGGGCGGCCAGGGCTTCCCTCAATCGCTCGGCTGCTCCCGGGTAATAAGCCTTGCGCGGGGGAAGGTCGTGCAGCAGCTGGCGGATGGAATCCAGGAATTCCTCGCGCTGCTCCCATTCTTCCGCCAGAACCAGCACCTGGGTGGCCACACAGTTGAAGCCGTCGTTATGCAGCTTCATTGTTACCACGTTCTCCGCCTGGAAGCGGATATCCGCCCGGCTCCATTTTCCAGGGACGACCACGGTCGGACCCACTCCGCCCAGTTCGCTGGATACAGGTTTGTGGATGACCGGCCGATTCTCTCTTTTCCGTACAGCACCCTCTGGCCCGCTGCCGAAAACAATCGCGTCGTGGGTTCGGGCACTGCCGGTCACATGGATTGCCTCGATCCCTTCGTGCCGGGCGAGGTACTCCCCTACTTCAGCTCCTCCATATGCCAGGCGCAAGAACCCTTCCTGAATGTAGGCGGCAAAGATGTCCTCGATAACCGGACCCAGGTAGTCATTGACCGGACTCATTTTGAGCAGCACGACGTGTCCCAGGACATACAGACTGTACAGGGAGTTCAGAGCCGGGATGGCATTGATATTCCCCGCCCCCAAAACCAGCTGAACTTCACCGGTCGGATCCTTCTGTTTGTAGAAATTCGCCTGATGCTGCTCGAGGTTGGCTGCGGTGACACCAGGCTGCATCCACACATCGGCGCTAATCCCGTTTAACATGAACCAGTCAAAAAAGTTGCTCGGATACACCCCCACAGCCAGCTGCCCATTCGGGAGGGTGGTGACCTTTTTCGGTGCGGGCATATGCCCCTGGGCCAGGGCCCGCAGGCTTTCCAGGTAGCCGTTGATGGCAGCAGCCAGCGCCCATGGACCGGTCGTCCACTCCTCGCCCACCAGCGGAGACCCGGGATCGATTTGCTTTCCGCGCACAGACGCCTCCACCCAGGCTTCACCCAGTTCCCCGAGACGTTTACGCGTTATCAGGAGCAGATCCATTTTCCGAGGAAGGGGCAGCACGGCCCAACCCTTCTTCCGGTCATGCAGCACCTGAATGGCTTGATCCAATTGTTGGGTATCGATAGGAACCTTCCTTTTTTTGATAGTACTTATAACACCTGTGCAAAAATGATGTTACGGTGCGCAAACAGGACGCCCAGCATACCTATCGCCTGTCTCCTGGCCCAGTCCTTTTCCGGGAGGAGTTTCAGCAGCCCGGTACTAGAGTCAAGCCCGGCCTCAAAGAGGACCCGCCGCTACATCCCCCTCTTCTCCGACCGCTTTCCTCTCCAGGAAGGTGAGCCGCGGCCCACCGATCTTCTCCAACCAATCCGTTTGGGAGGGAAGGGTCTCTCCGTCTGTTGCGATCACAACCAGGTCGATGTCCGGCCACTGATCAGCAGGCTGGTCCAGCCAGGCCCGCGAGTCGATGAGACGCGCTGCACGGACGAATTTTTCTGTCCGGGCGCATTGGACAAACGACTTGTTAATTGATCCTTGGAATAAGAGTTGAATCCAAGCATTTCCCTTTTCAACCCTTGGCCTGAAAATAGCCGCTCAGATTTGGATGAACCGGTCCACGCCGACCACAAACACGGTGGCACGCTTTTCCCCTTTTTCAGCCGGTGAACATTTTTCCTGCATGAGCTTGATGGCCGCATCTACCTGGTTGTCTTCCAGGCCAACCAGGAAGGTGGTCACCCCTCGGCGCAACAGCCCTCCGGTCGAGGCGATGCGTGTAACCCGGTAGCCGGCAGAAGTCAGCGCCTGGGTCACCGAGTCGGAGTCAGGATCGCGTACGATGGCAATGATTAATTTCATCGCTAAAACTCCTCAAAGCGTTCCACAGGCAGGACGAAGGCGGTGGCCCCCCCCACTGAGATTGGAACGGGTGTCGGCAACGGCATGGGTGAACCCTCCATTGGAATGGCCAGGTATTCCACGCGCTGGCGACAGGATTTCTGCAATGCGACCTGGGCCTGTGCCTCCATTCCCTCGGGCAGGCCGATCAGCAGGGTGGCATTGCGCCGTCCCAGGAAACCACCGCTGCTCGCCAGGTGAATGAGCGGCACATTCAAAATACTCAGCGCCCGGGCAGCCAGATCCACATCCTGCTCCTGGACAATCGCCATCATCAAATAGCGGATCGGGATATTTTCCATAGCTGCTCCTATGTATCGAGGGATACCATCGCCTCCGTGGGGTCGTCCAGGGTCAGGGTTTGCTCGTCGGGAAAGACGACCACCGTCCGGGCGGCTTGACGTGTCACTATCAAACCCCTATATTTTACCGTAACCGGCCAGGGGAAAGGGTTTTTCCCGCTCAGCACAACCTGACTGGGGGAACGAATTTCCACCCCGAGGGACTTCAAAAAGAGGCCGAGAGGCGCCAGCCCCTCGAGCGCATTTCGCTCGCCGATGCCCGCCCCGGTCTCGGCATGATAAGCCTGCGAGAAGGCACGCTGTTTCTTGAGATTCTCGATTACTGCACCCATCAGCCGCGTGGTCAGCTGGGCCGCTTCGGCGTGCAATCCATAGGCCAGCAGCCCCTCACCGATCAGCTGGTTCCAAGGGAGATGCACCGCCAGACCAACAAAATCAGGAGCGGCAGGGTTCCTGGCTGCCTGTTTTGGGTCCGGGGCATTCGCACAAGCCGGGATCCCAAAGGGCCGCCCGAAGCGGTCCGCGGCAAAAAGCGTCCGTTTGACAAGGTCACCCGCTCGGGTAGCGTCCGGAATTCCCGCCCAAAAAGGCAGGAACAGGGTAAGGTCTTCATAGGTGAAATCCATGATCTGGACGATCACCTGATCTCGTTTTTCCAGGCCGGCCACGGACAGGCTGGTCAGGTCGGTGAAAAGACCGCCTGTCGTTGCAACCCCCACGCCTGCCCCCCATTGGAAATTTATTCGATCCAACCGCTCTACGCGCGCGGTCTTCCCCTGGTGCCCTTTCAGGATGATTTCCGGAGAGACGCGGCTCTCACCGGAGGGGAAGATCTTGACCAGCATCCGGACCGGCTGTTTGAAGGACTGATGCAATTCGAGCTTGCCAGGGCCACGTTGTTTGGCCAACACTTTTCCCTTGGGGCTGTGGTGGGAATCCCGGTCTCGGTAATGATAAAGGACCGCCTCGGGATTCCAGCACTCTTCCGCCAGGTCATGCAAGGCGGCTGCCTGCAATTCCAGCTTTGCCCGCTCCTCCTCCCGGCCGATGAGGGAGGCCATGCGCCCCAGGAGAAGGCCTCCCCGGTACAGGGCAGAGGCCAGGGCGGGGCTTTCCACGGCAGTGATATCCGCGCCCTGCCCGTCCGGAGGCCACACGTTGAAAGCCGGTGCATCCTCAAAACCGGTCTGCAGGGGGTGATCCCACTCGGGGAAGCCGTCTGCATCCCGGTCGTGGGCAGGTGTAAACCACTGGTGATAGAAGGCCAGCAAGCCCGGAAAGCATTCTTTCAGGAAAGGGAGGTCCGAGCTGGCTTCATAGGCATTCCAGGCCAGACTGAACAGCAAAGGCGAGGCAAGCCAGCGACCGCGTTGGCCGGCTAACCCCGGCTTCCAGTCGATGCTGCCGTCCCCGGCCTGGGCAGCCAGGAAGTTCCGCATGAGGCCCTCCGCCAGCTGTGGTGCTCCTGGCAGCAGGCTGGCCAGGTAATACGATTCCAGCGCAGGCTGCCCGTTCCATCCATGGGGGTAATCGCTCCCATCCCCATGGGGGGAATAGCCGGAATCTGGCTGGCGCGCCTGGACGAAGGAGGAATAGGGAAGGGTTGTGCTGGAACCGAAGAACAGGCGGAAAGCAGCTACCTGACTGAAGGCCAGGGCCGCGTCCCAGTCCGGGTCACCGGTGTAGACTTCGACGGTCTGAGCGGCGTTGACCAGCTCAATTTTCGCGCGCTCTGCATCCCAGGGACGCGCAGCAGTACGGCGGGCCAACTCGAAGGATGCTTCCAGATCACCGAGTGCCGCCTGGGCCCAGGTGAATTGTCGCGCGCCGCCCTCAGGCAGTTCGACGGTCAGGGTCAGGGAAGGGTACGGGCCCGGTCCGGGTTGCGGACCGCCCGTCAGGAAAATCACTGGCGCAAGATCCTCACTGCGTCTGGCCAAGACATTTACCGATCGCATCGAAAGAGAAGCCAGGCCCTGGTCGTCCAGCGGGACGAGCAGTGCGCACAAATCCAGCGAGACCACCAGAGGTCTCCCGGTCCGGTTGGTGAGGGCGAATCGCCCGGCAACCACCTGGGAACCGGGCACCCAGATCTCGGCAACCACGTCCAGGTCGGGGAGGGGCGAAAGGTCAAACAGAAGGAAATTGGGATAAAAGCGGCGCAGGCGGGGTGTCACGCTAAAAGCAGCCGGGTCGGTAACAGTCTGGGTCCCAATCCGAAAGCTGGGGAAGATGCGCATGGACCTGGCCCGCAGGCCGTAGGTGGTACGCAGCCCTAGGGCGGGCGGATCACCGCTGCCGAACTCGAGCTCCCAGATGTGATCATTTGCGTAGTCGGGCACGGACAGACGGAAATCCGCCGCCAGCGTCAGGCTGAGTGGATCACCTGGACCGAGAGACCAATCGCGCATGCCTACAGTATACGGGGGTTTGCGCCAGAGGTCAAAGGGTTCATATGATTTCGATAGAGGTGGTCGTTGCCTCTGATCTGTCCGATCGCCGGGTGCCGAGAGGGAATATCAGATCCTTCAGATTTCCAAAGGTCGCGCAGTGAATCTGCCTGGCCGGGAACCTTCAAAATCTACCCTCAGCAAGCTGCCCAAGATTTGTGCTAGAATAATTCAATTCATCGAAGGAGCAGTCGTGTCCCCTCTACCGTCCTCCCGCGGCATGTATTTTGAAGAATTCCAGACCGGCCAGCGCCTGCTCACTGCAGGCCGTACCGTCACGGAGGGGGACGTCGTGACTTTTGCCGGTTTGTCCGGCGACTACAACCAAATCCACACCGACGCTGAATTCAGCAAAGCCACCTCAGCTGGAAAGCGTGTGGCCCACGGCCTGCTGTGCCTATCCATCGCGACCGGCCTGGCAATGCGCACAGGCGTCCTGGAGGGCACAGTCCTTGCCTTTCGGGAAATCAGCGATTGGAAATTTATTAAACCTGTTTTCCTGGGTGATACGATCCATGCTGAACTGGAAATTATCGAGACCAAGGCTATCCCGCGCATCAAAGCAGGCACCGTGACCCTGGCCGTGGCGGTAAAAAACCAGCACGACGAAACCAGCATGAAAGGAAGCTGGACCGCGCTGGTCATGGCCAGGCCGCAGGGAACGGCTCGCTGATCGCCCGCAGGAAAAGCTGTATGCAAAATCAAGACCCCAAAGATCCATCTGAAAAATTCCGCCGCCTGATCGACTCCGACTCCGAGACGCAGGCCGGACCCCTAGCCGAGGCAGGGAAGTCGGAACAACCTGCGCGGCCGATCCGCCGCCCGGAGATAGATGAGAACGGCATGCCGCTGCCCAGGCGGGTGGAAGAAATCGACGTGGGCGCCACGCGTGTATCCCCGGCAGCCCTCGAACAGACCACCGGGCCGCTGACTCACCGGGCGCGGCGACCCAAACCCGGAGCGGACCGCCGTCTGCCTTCCCTTTGGCGCCGGGCGGCCGGCTGCCTGCTGCGCACCATCATCGTGTTGGTCTTCATTACAGTTGCCCTGATCCTGATCGCAGCCGCAGTGGGTGTTTATGAATACTACACCATCGCCGCCAGCCTGCCCAGCGTGGACGACCTGGCAGCGCGCGCTTCCCAATTCGAGACCACGCGCATTCTGGACCGCAACGGCGACCTCCTTTACGAAATCAACGACCCCAATGCCGGACAGCGCACCTACGTCACCCTCGACCACATCTCACCTGTCCTGGTGGCAGCCACGATCGCCACCGAAGACAAGGACTTCTACACCCATCCCGGCTTCGACCCTACCGCCATCGTACGCGCCTTCTGGCAGAACTTGTCCAGCAGGCAGACCGTCTCCGGCGCATCGACCATAACCCAGCAGCTGGCACGCGCCCTGCTGCTCACCCCCGAGGAGCGCAGCCAGGAAACTTACGGACGCAAAATCCGGGAAGCGATCCTGGCCACCGAAATCGAGCGGCGCTACACCAAGAATGAAATCCTCGAGCTTTATCTCAACGAAATTTACTATGGCAATTTGGACTACGGGGTGGAAGCTGCCGCCGAGACTTACTTCAACACGACCGCCGAGAATCTGACCCTTGGCCAGGCCGCCTTCCTGGCTGGTCTGCCGCAGGCCCCAGCGGTGTACGACATCTACATAAACCGAACAGGGACCCTGGCGCGCTTGCAGGAAGTCCTCGTGCTGATGTACCAGCTGAGCCAGGAGCGCAATTGTATTACTGTCAGCAACAGCCCTCAGAGAGTATGCGTGGACGTGGCCGGCGGTGCCCAGGCCATTCAGGAAATGAACGCCTATCCCTTCACACCTCCGGTGGCCAACATGCGTTATCCTCACTGGGTGCAGTACATCCGCACCCAGCTGGAGGACCGCTATGGCCCCCAGACAATCTATCGATCCGGTTTTACCGTCTATACGACTCTCGACCCATCCCTGCAGGACGCCGCCCAGCAGATTGTCACCGACCAGATCAATTCGCTCGCGAGCAAGCACGTCACCGACGGGGCACTGGTCGCCATCCAGCCGGCCACAGGTGAGATTCTCGCCATGGTGGGTTCCCCCGATTTCTACAGCGAAGCCAATGCCGGGCAGATCAACATGGCGGTCAGCCCGACTCGCCAGCCTGGTTCCTCGATCAAGCCGCTCAACTACCTGGCGGCCTTCGAAAAAGGCTGGACGCCCGCCACGCTGATCTGGGATGTACCTTCTGAGTTTCCGCCATCCGGCAACCCAAACGATCCTCACCCGCCCTACGTCCCCACTGACTTCGATAAAAATTACCGCGGCCCGGTAACGGTGCGCACGGCCCTGGCCAACTCCTACAACATTCCGGCAGTCAAAACCCTGCAGTTCGTTGGCATTTATCCCGATCCGAACAACCCGCAGGCGCCCAGCATGATCGGCATGGCCCAGCGCATGGGTATAACCAGCTTGACCCGGGACGACTACGGCCTCTCCCTGACCCTGGGCGGTGGAGAGGTCAGCCTGCTGGAGTTGACCGGCGCCTACGCAGTCATCGCCAACGGCGGAGTGCGCATCCCGCCCGTCCCCATTCTGAAGATCGTCGACTTTAGTGGAAAGACCATCTACCAGTACCAGCCGCCCCAGGGTGAACAGGTGATCAGCCCCCAGCATGCCTACCTGATGACTTCGATCCTCTCCGACAACGCCGCCCGCGTCCCGGTTTTTGGGGCCAACTCGATCCTGAACCTGCCCTTCCAGGCCGCGGTTAAAACAGGCACATCGAATGACTCACGCGATAACTGGGCCCTCGGTTACACACCGGATCTGGCTGTCGGCGTGTGGGTGGGGAATGCCGACGACACCCCGATGCTCAATACCACCGGGATCACCGGGGCAGGCCCCATCTGGGCCAAGTTTATGATGGCCGGCATCCAGCAGCTAAAAGGGGGCATACCGACCCCGTTTGTTAAACCAGACGGGATAATCCAGCGCAGCATCTGCACCGTCTCCGGGACTGAACCCTCCCAGTGGTGCCCGAGCACGCGCGAGGAGGTTTTTGCCGCCGACCAGCCGCCGCTGCCCGCCAGTGACGACCTCTGGCAGCAGGTCCAGGTAGACACCTGGACGGGTCTGCTGGCCTCCCCGGACTGCTCCCAGTTTACCGACCAGCGCATGGCGATCAATGTCACCGATCCCTGGGCACGCAAGTGGATCCAGGAGGACGATGCCGGCAAGCAGTGGGCGCGCACCATGGGCTTCACCAGCACCTTCTTTGTACCCGACCGCAAGTGTGCCGCCAGCGATCCGCGCCCCCAAGTGCAGTTCATCGGGCTGAACGAGGGGCAGGTCATCACACAGACACCGCTGGACATCACGGTCATTGCCGATGCGACCGCCGGCTTCAAATCCTTCAGCTTGGACTACGGGCTGGGCGTTGACCCCCCCAGCCGGATTCCGCTCCTGGGCGATACTTCTGCCCCGGCCTCCGCACCGACCAAGGTATTCACCTGGGATTTGAGTTCTGTGCCCGCGAATCAGGTCACCCTGCACCTGCACGTTACCGGCGATAACGGCTACGCCGAGCAGACGATCCACCTGACCCTGAACCTACCCACACCGACCCCCACACAGACGCCCTCCTCAACGGATACCCGAGTCCCCACGCCGACGAAAACCCCCATCCTGACACCCACCGCCACGCCTACTCCCCCGCTGCCCACCGCCACACCTACTCCCCCGCTGCCCACCGCCACACCTACCCCCCCGCTGCCCACCGCCACGCCTACCCCCCCGCTGCCCACCGCCACGCCTAGCCCCCCACCACCCACCGCCACGCCTAGCCCGCCGCCGCCCACAGCCACGTCTACCCCCCCGCCCCCGACGGACACACCCACGCCATCCGATACGACTTGATGACCTGAAATTTCTCCGCTCCAAAGGGCACTGGGTTTTTTTAGCTTTACACGTGTCTCGACCAATATTTCCTGGTTCACTCTCAGCCCAGGAAAATTCACTGGGGGAGACACAAAATGAATCTGATTATTAAATCAAGACACCCCGATTCTCAAGGACCGGGGTGGTTCGTTTTAAGGCCTTCAAATTTAAGGCGCGGCGGCCGGACGCCAGGTGGGATTGAAATCCATATTCGCATCGGTCGTGAGGCGGGTGCGGTTTTTCCCATCGCTGGTAATACAGTAGATCTCGTGATTTTTTCCGTCCGGGGTTCCCTCATAGACCACCCAGAGTCCGTCCGGGGAGAGTTCGCCATCCGCGGCCAGGGTAACGTTGAGAAATGGGACAGGGTTGCTCGACGGGAGCCCGCTGGTCTGCAGAGTCATCAGCCGGCCGAACTCCTGCGGCCCGCTGGTCTCGCTGAACATGATCACTTTCCCGTCCTTCGACCAGTGAGGCAGGAAATCCCAAAACCCGCTTCCCCGACGAACAACCTGGGCCTGGTCACTCCCGCTGGAGTCCATCGTCCAGATCTGCAGGACGCCGAGGCGAGTCACCGTATAGACGATCTGGGTCCCGTCCGGGGACCATTTCGGCTGGCGCGACCATTCCGGGAAACGATTGTCGCTGGATGTCTGGGTCAAGGAGGTGACGGAACCATCGCTCAGCTTCATTAGATAAATCTGGGGAGAGCCATCCCGCAGAGAGGTGAAGGCGAGACGCCCTCCATCCGGGGACCAGGCCGGATCAAAATCGCCCGCCGTGGACGCAGGCAGGGTGGTCAGGCCGGTCCCATCCGCATTGACCGTGAAGAGATGGGATCCAGGATACTGATCTAGGCGGCCAGGACAGGGCGAAATAAAGACGATCTGCTTCCCATCCGGAGACCAGTCCGGCTGGCAGGCACCATCCGGAAGGCTTGTCACCTGCAGCTGGTTGCCTCCATCTGAATTCATGACATAAATTTGAGGGATTCCCGTTCGGTTGGAGGCGAATGCGATCTGGCCGGAACCCCCCCCAAGCAATGTAGGCTCCGGGGAGGGAACCTGCGTCTGAGTGGGAGTGCTGCTCGGGGTCGGTGTATCAGCCTGGGTGTCGCTCGGGAGCGGCGTCCAGGTCAGGGTTGGGGTTTTGATCACGGTTGGGGTCGAGGACGCCGTAACAAGCGACACCACTGGAAGCGCTGTCTCCGTAGCTGTCGGGGAAGCCGTTCTCTCCCGCGCCGTTGGGGAAGGCCGAACAAGGTACCCCGGGAGCGCCCTGGAGATCGGCGACCAGAAGGTGACGATGGCAAGCACAGCCGCCAGGACAACCAACAGGAAAATCGAGAAGAATACCCAGCAGCCGCCTCCCCGATTTTTCCTGCGGTGTGGGGAAAGCGGAGGCAAATCAGGATAATTTTTTTCCGTGATCGGTTCATTCAGCGCCCCGGCTTTGAGCAGGTCAGCGGACTCATTGCCCTCCGGCGGTGGCTCGACCAGGATCTCCCCCTCCAGGCGCTGGTTCCTGGCGATGGAAGAAAGCAGGGATTGCTTGAATTCATCCGCGGATTGAAAACGGTCCTCTGGGCGGACGGCCATCCCTTTCTCGATCGTTGAAGCCAGCTTGCGCGAGATCCTCGGATTGCGTTCACGCAGCGGGGTCAGATCGATATTGTCCATGGCACGCGCCAGGCCGTCTTCCGGGATCACCCCGGTCAGGGCTGCGTAGAGCGTCGCTCCTAGGGAGTAGATATCGGTGCGCGAGTCCGTGCGCGCCGCGCCGTATTGTTCCGGAGGGGAATAGCCGGGTGTCATTGCCCGCGCGCCGGTGGTGGTCGCCTGGCCGCCGCGGACCAGCTTCGCCAAGCCAAAATCCACCAGGTACACGTGACCGTCGGGCGCGATGCGCACGTTGCCGGGTTTGACGTCCCGGTGAATGATCGCCGGCTTGCGGGTGTGCAGGAACTGCAAGGCGTCGCACATCGCCACGCCGATCAGAATGGCCTCCTGTTCGGAAATGCTGCCGGTGCGTTCCATGCGCTGGCGCAAGTCCTCCCCCTCAATGAAATCCATCACCAGATACTGGCCCTGCTCACCGACGACGAAATGGTCGGTGACGCGCGGCAAATTGGGGTGGCGCAGGTTCGCCAGGAGGACCGCCTCCAGACGAAACTGGCGGGCATATTCATCGGTAGTGAACAGGTTTTCTTTGACGGCCACATCCACCCCCAGATTCTCATCAACGGCATGGTAAACCGATCCCATGCCCCCCTGGCCGAGGATTTCTACAATCCGGTAGCGTTTATGCAGCAGTGCGCCGCGCTCAAGGGTCGGGCTCATTGGCTTCCGTTTGAAATTTCGATAAGATTATATCAGAGCACTCTTCTTTGACTTCAGGCGGTAGGTGAAATGTAAGGTCCACGACTTTTGTCTGCGAGCTTCAAACGCAGAAAAATCCATGGCGCCCCAAGCGAGACCCATCCGCCCACAAAGGCATAACGAATATAGCGCAGGATGTACGGAAGAAGTGCCTCACTGTTAGGGACGATCAATCCAAACAGCTTGTCCAGCCCAACGTAAAAGACCAGCACACCAACCAGCCCGAGCGCGTAGCGCAGGATGCGCTTCCAGAACGGTCCGGCAGGGCTGAACCCTCCCAGCCGGTTGAACCACGCCAGGCCGGCGAACAACCCAAAAAATATCCCGGGAGTTGAGAGCACATCGCTCAAGGTGACTGCGCTACCGGCATACCCGGCCCAGGCCTGGGGTGGCTGCCAGAGGCTGAGTTTCAGCCACAGGAAAGGCACCAGACCGATCAGGATCAAAGCGAGTGAGGCAAGGAAAGCAGTCAAAACCTGACCAGCCAGGGTCGCTCTCCTAACCCGGGCCTCGACCGGCTCCCAGAAACGCAGCACCAGCCAAAGGGAGACCCCCCCGATGATCCAGCCGAGCAGAACATCGTGAGGGAAGTGTACGCCCAGGTATATCCGGGATAAGCCAATCAGGAAAACCAAAATCCCGGCGACCCACCACGCCCACTTCTTCCTTACTCCGGAGGCGGCCATCCCCCATACTCCTGCGGCCGTCTCGGCGTGACCCGAAGGGGCACCAAAAGTGGTTTCCGTCGCCAGCTGCTTGACCTTTGAACTGGTCCAGTAAGGGCGCGGGCCGTGTATGGCAAGTTTGACTGCACTGTTGAGGGAAGTGCTCAATAGTAAGATGACCCCCACGCGCAGACCGAGGGCGGCATCCACGCACCAGTAGAGGGCAGGCAGCACGGCCAGGAAAAACTGCTCGGTCCCCAAAAACGAGAGCAGCTGCATCGGGCCTGTCAACCAGCCCCCCAGCCCCTGCAGAGCAATGACCCATCGGGTTCCGAAATCCAGAATAATTCCCATCGTTTCTCCTCCTGTTTAATCCAAGAATTTACTGGAAACCACCTCCCCGTAATTCCCCCGCCTTTAGGAAGGTGCTTCACAGCATGTTTCAATAATATTCCCTGTTGCGGGTGCTTTCACCAGTTGCCTTTTGCCGAGAAAATCCGAATGCTGGTAAACTTGGCCGGTCTTCTAAAAAACATGGGTACAACCTTTGAACGAGCTCCAACATGCATGGAGCTCGTTCAAAAACCGCCGGCCATTCGCGGTGAATGTTTTCAGGGCCTGGTCAAAACGAACTGCCCGTCGATCGCCGGGAAAATTCCCCGACGGAGTGAAAAGCAACGATTGACGGTTAACCGTTTTCTATTGTACACTCAATATGTGAAACGCATACCGGTACGCTTTTGGGATTTTCTATCGGTCATTATCCTGGTAATTGCCCAGACTGTCGTTTGCCAGCGCCTGTTTATTACCGGCTGGACATCCGGATTATCCCTCAGCGTGGTCCTGGATTTCCTCGGGATTGTCCTCGGGCTTTCCCTTGGAATCAGCCGGTTCAAATCCGCGGTGACCACGCTGCTGGTGCTCGGGTACAGCCTCTTCCTGATCCCGCTCTCGGCAGGGGCCATGTTGAATGACCAGACCCCCTGGCTCGAGCGTCTGTCGAACCTGGCAGGCCGCCTGGTGAACTCGTTCGGCCTGTTCGTTGCGCGCCAGCCGGTCCCGGATACCCTCCTCTTCGTTGTCTTCATCTCGGTCGTTTTTTGGATTGTCAGCCTTACCGCGGGATACGCGCTGACACGCTCGGGCAACTACCTGGGCGCGGTCCTGCCCGGCGGCATTGTTCTGTTCATCATCCAGCTCTACGACCCGGTCTCCCCGGGGCGCGCCGCATTCCTGGCGGTGTACCTGTTCCTGTGCCTGCTCCTACTCGGGCGTGTGACCTACGCACGCAAACGATCTTTTTGGCAAGAGCAGAAAGTCTGGATTTCCTCCGAATCCGTCACCGACCTTAACATTTCGATCCTGCTTGCTTCCTTGGGGCTGGTCTTCGTAACCTGGGGAATGCCGGCCTCCGGTCAACCGGTGGAGGCTGCGAAACACCTCTGGGAGGACCTGACCCGGCCCTTCCAAAACACACGCAGCAACCTGGGGAATGCGATAACCGGGCTGCAAGGCCAAACGGCCGCATCCGCAAACAATCTTTACGCAGCCGACCTCGCCCTAGGCCAAGAAGCAGGAAGGGGCACCAATCTGGTTTTCACAGTGCAGGTACCGCTCAACCAGAACGTGGCCCGGTACTACTGGAGCGTACGCACCTATGACCAATACCTGGACGGTGAGTGGCATACCACCACAGATTATGAGCGCGCATTCTCACCCTCGCAGCAGTTAAATGCGGCTGATTCCATCGGGCTGCTGACCAGCCAGTTCGTTTTCACCCTCGCCCAGCAAAACATATCGACGCTGATCACGCCACCCCGCCCGGTGTGGGTCAGCCGTCCGGCAACCCTGACTTACCTGCCAGCCCAGGATGGAGAGGTCGACCCGATTCTCTTCGAAGTGAGCCCACCATTGCAGTCTGGCCAATCCTACACAATCCACGCCTCGCTGCTCAACCCGAGCGTCGTCCAGCTCAGGCAGGCAGGCACGGTCTACCCGGCCTGGGTCAGCAATTACTATCTACAGCTGCCCTCCGGTCTGCCGCCGGTGATCCCTGCGCTCGCCCAGCAGATCACTGCAAGCGCACAGACTCCTTTTGACGCAGCCCAGGCGATAACCGAGTATCTGCGCAGCAATATACGTTACAACGACAGTATCCCCTCCGCCCCGGCTGGGGAGGACCCGCTTGTCTGGTTCCTGTTTGAATACAAACAGGGATTCTGCAACTACTATGCCAGCGCCGAAGTGATCCTGCTGCGCTCCATCGGCATCCCTGCCCGCCTGGCAGTAGGGTACGCCGAAGGGGAATACCAGCCACCGGACAGGCGCCTCATCCTTGAACGCGATGCTCATGCCTGGCCGGAGGTCTACTTCCCAGGCATCGGCTGGGTGGAATTTGAGCCGACCGTATCGCAGGCGCCGCTTGAAAGGCCCAGCGGCATCCTGGCCTCTGCTCCGGGGAAAGCAGCAGCCACCCAGGAGGCGGGTGCCGGAAAAATTTCCACCGGTCCAAATGCAACAGCCTCCCCCCTGGAAAGCAGCCCATCGGTCGGAACACCGGTGAACTCCCTACTGTGGGTGACCATCCTGGTAATCGTTGTTTTTATTTTCATCATAGCCACCTGGCTGGTGCTGATGTTCGGCCCCGAAACCCAGATTTCCCTGCGTGTGCGGGGCGTTTTCCAAAAGCCTGCCCCGCTTATCATTTTGGATACGTTGGACAAATTCTCCTTGGCTCCCCCGCGCTGGCTCGAGCGCCTTGCTTTCCGAGCACGCCGGACACCGATCGAGCGTTCCTTCGGGATCGTCATGCGCAGCCTGCGCTGGCTTGACGCTGAGCCAACCCCGGCGCAGACCCCTGCCGAGGCAGCTGCCAAATTGAGCGTTCTCCTCCCGGCGGCTGCAGAAAATATCCGCACCCTCCTGGACGAGTACCAGAACGCCGTATACAGCCAGGAACCTGGAGATTGGGCCACTGCTCGCCGTGCAGCCAAATCCCTCCGCCGCCAGTCACTGCGCGCGGCAATCTCGAAACGCTATTTCAGGATCACTCAATGAGCAAATCCTCTCCTACCCCATTGAACGAGCAAATCCTTGGGCTCAGCCAGTTGACCGGTCAAATCCGCACTTCGCTGCAGGGGGCTCGCGCAAGCCTACCACCGGATACGCTGAAGCGCCTCTCCGGATTGGAATCCACCCTTTTCCAGCTGAGCCGCCAGGTCACGGCCGTCGAGGAGGAACGGAGCAAGCTGCTCGCCCTGGCGGACGTGACCCAGGCCGTCAATTCCAGCCTCGAATTGGACGAGGTGTTGCGCCTGGTCATGGACACCATCGTCCAGCTGACTGAGGCGGAGCGCGGTTTTCTCATGCTGCGTGAGGCGCAGGGCGAAATGGCCATCCGCATTGCCCGTAACTGGGAACAGGAATCGATCAACCCTGGGGAGTTTGCCATCAGCCGGACCGTCATCCAACGGGTGCTCTCGAGCGGCGAAGCCGTCATGACAACCAACGCTCAGGAGGACCCCCGCTTTGGCGGGCAGGAATCCATCGTCGCCTACAACCTGCGCTCGATCCTGTGCGTACCGCTGAAAGTCAAGGCCGAGCTGATCGGCGTCATCTACGCCGACAACCGCATCCGCACTGGGATCTTTACCGAAGCGGAGCGTGAACTTTTAGTCGTTTTTGCCAACCAGGCAGCCATCGCCCTTGAGAACGCACGCCTGTTCGCCTCCGTCCGGCACACGCTGGCCGAAGTAACCGAGCTGAAGAACTTGATGGACAACGTCTTTTCCTCGATCGTCAGCGGCGTGCTCACCTCTGACATCCGCGATCAGATCACCCTGTGCAACCGTGCTGCCGAATCCATCCTCGGCCAGAACAAGGCTGAGCTGGTCGGTCACAAGCTGGACGAGGCTTTCCCCGCCATGGCCGAAGAACTCCGCCCGCACATGGCCTCGGTGCGCCAGACCGACAAGCCGGTCATCGGACTGGAGATCTCGCATACCATGCCCGAGCGCGGCATCGTGGACTGGCGGTTGAATCTTTCCCCGCTCAAGGATGCAGATCAGGCTACCCAGGGTGTGGCCATTGTCGTGGACGACATGACCGAGCGTAAGCTGCTGGAAGCCCAGCGCCGTCTGCTGGAGCGCATGGTCTCCCCCGCCATCATCGCCAAAATCGACCCCGACAGCCTGCAGATCGGCGGCCAGCGCGTGGATATCACCATCCTGTTTGCCGATATCCGCGGCTTCACCAGCTACAGCGAGAAGCGCTCGCCGGAAGAACTGGTCGCCGTGTTGAACCGCTACCTCGCAGCGGGTGCCGAAGCTGTCCTGGCTCAGGAGGGGACGGTAGACAAGTTCCTGGGCGACGCGGTGATGGCCTGGTTCAACGCTCCTGTCCCTCAACCCGATCACACCCTGCGCGCCGTACGTGCCGCTCTGACTTTGAAGGCAGCTGTGGAAAACCTGCATGCCGAGCTGCCCCCCAAGGCACACCTGTCGTTCGGCGTCGGCATCCACTACGGCGAGGCGGTCCTTGGCTGGATCGGGACGGAAAAGCGCCTGGAGTACACGGCCATTGGGAACAGCGTTAACACTGCCAAACGCATTCAGGAGAATTCCGCCGAGAACCAGATCCTGATCAGCAAGGAGGCCTATGGGCGGGTCAAGGGAATGGTGGTGGCCAAACAGTGTCCACCGCTGCAGGCCAAGGGCAAGAGCACGCCGATGGAAGTGTTCGAGGTGGTGGGATTGAAATAAAATCTCAACCCGTCCGGTTCAAATCCTTCAGAGGTGGCGAGGGTGCCCGGCAGGCAAGAGAGCCACTTAAATCAATCCTGGCACCCATACCCCCGCATCCCTAACCATGTCCTGCGCCGGGCAAACCTGCCAATCCCTTCCCTGATAAAAGCATAATATGACATCGGGAGGGGATACGCTTCCCCCAAGCATCAATCAATACACGACCATGTACCAACCCCGCCCGGAGTATTTCGCTTCGCCGGGGTTGTGGTCTCGATTACTGGACCATGAGGCCCACACCGCGTCCCATGCCGCGGTGTGGGCATACCCCGACTGCCTCCCGCTGGTGTCCAGGTTCGTATACGGGTCGTTGTAGGTGACGCGTCCCGTGTCAAAGTCCATTCCGGTGATGATGATAAAATGCGAGTCGTTTTGCGTTTCGCTTGGATTTCCGATGATGTCGGTAGCTTCAATGATCACCGGACGGCCAGCAAGCAACTGGCTGGTGAGCAGGCCTTTTGCCTGCAGTTCCGCGTAAGCATCCCCGTTAGCAAGGTCGATATTTCCTATGGCTGGTTGAGGCACCTGATATCGATTGGCATAAAAGCCGCCAATCTTTTCCATTCCGGACGGCGAAGTCCCCAGATAACCGCCAGGGCCCGGATGGCTGGAAGTAAAATACGCGCCGATCTCCTCCCCCACCTTTTCCAATGTAGCTACTTCCAGGGCCCAGGTCGGATGCTGGTAATTCCATGCCGTGGCAAATGCCGATTCTCCACACGAGGTGTAGTTTTGCTGGTCCACCTGGTGCACATTTTGCAACACGATCTGACCGCTGACCCGCAGCCCGAGGTAAGCGAAATCATCGCCTGACCCGGGGGTTCCCCCATTCTTCTCACAAAATGCTCTTGCCTCTAGATTGGGAATGGATGAACACTGATCCTGCCAGATCGGATCGATCAGCCCAGGCGTGGAGCCAGGTTCATAACTGCTGATCAACGGCCCCCTGTCGCTCGACGATCCTGCGGAAGAGGATCCCTCAGCCGTTCCTTCGTGGGCAGGAGGGATATTCGCATGGCCGGACGAAATCATTTTAGGATTTGTACCCCCAGGCAGGCTGGCCGCCTTTTTTTTAGGACTTTTTGAAGCAATAAAAGAGGGGGGCCCAGCCAGCAGGGGGACTGCGCTTGCTGATTCAGGCTGCGGCGTTCCAGGCGGGCGATAGGCAATATCAACATACAGGATACTTCCTCCGAGAACAATCGCAGCACAAAGGAGGTAGATACTCAGACGCATACTCGTGTACCCAGAAACCGGTTATCTTGTATTCCCAGGGCTCGCCCTGCTCTTGGTCGCGGTCAGAGCCCTGCAGCCAGAAGCCGTACCAAGTATACCCACTTTTTTTAAAACCTCTGCATTTTATCCCCAGGCTGTGCAGACCAGCCGCACGACCTGCTCCAGGCCCTTTTCCAGCGGGTCGATATTGATATATTCATGCATCGTATGAGCATTGCCACCGGTGGTCAATCCGATGGTTACCGCCGGATAGCTCAGGCTCAGGGGCAGGTTGGCGTCCGTCGATCCGATATTAAGCCGCGGCTCCAGCCCTACCAGGCGCAGACAGTCCATGGCCCTCTGCACCAGCACATGTCCCACGGGGAGCTCGCCGACCGGGCGTTCACCGATCAGTTGAAGATCCACCTGCACGGCTTCCCGGCGGGTATCCTCCGCCAGATCTTCCACGAGCCGCACCACTTCATCGAGGGTCGACTGGCTCTCGGAGCGCAGATCCAGCTCCAGGCTCGCATCGGAGGCAATGGTATTGACCGTCGTCCCGCCGGTGATCGTTCCGACGTTCAATGTGGTACGTGGCTGGGAGGGCATCTTTAACCCGGTGATCTTCGCCGCCAGGACGGTCAGCTCATGGACTGCAGAAGGCCGCCCGTAGTCGATCCAAGAATGCCCGCCCGGGGTTTTCACGACAATGCGGTAGCGGCGCACACCCAGGGCGCGGTGGTAGATCTGACCCAGAGCCATGCCCTCCAGAATGAGATAGGCCTGCGGCGCATCCCCAAAGCGCTCGATGACGGATCGCATGCCGCGCAAATTGCCCAACCCTTCCTCCCCCACATTTGCCACCAGCCAGATGTCTCCGGGCAGAGCCACTGCCCGCTCTTTCAACGCCCATACCAGCCCGGACAGCCCAGCCACGCCGATGGAATTATCCCCAATGCCCGGGCCCGAGATGCGCCCCGGCTCACGACGGACTTCCAGATCGGTGCCCGAAGGAAAAACCGTGTCCAGGTGCGCAGACACGACCAGAGGTTTCCCGATACCGGACCCAGGCAGGCAGGCATAAACATTCCCGCTCCGATCGAGTTCCACCTCGCTCAGGACGTCGGCCTCGAAGCGGCTGCGGACAAAGCCCGCCCGACGTTTCTCGTAGAATGTCGGAGAGGGAATTTGCTGGATGGCAATCGCCAGGTCGAGGAGACGGTTGAGCAGGGTCATCGTTCGCACACAATCCCGCTGAGCGATTCAAGCCGCGCCTTGGCCAGACCGGGCAGGACCTCCAGGGCCTGAAACGCACCGCTGCCCTCCACGGTCAGCGAGGCAGAGACGTTACCGCAAAGGATGGCATGCAGGGGGTCATATGTCTTCTGGTATCCCGCAAGGAATCCACCGAGGAAGGAAGCGCCCGCGCCGGTCAAATCGGCGAGCCGAGCCGGGTAAGCGGGAATTTCCCAGCGCCGGTGTGAGACGGAATCGTAAAGCATCTGGCCGTGCCCGCCGCGCTTGACCACCACGAACTCGCAGCCCCAGGATGCCACCGCCTCGGCCATCTGCCACAGGTCGTCGGTGCGGCCCCAAAACAGGGCACGCAGTTCCTCCTCGGAAGGCAGAAAGACGGTCAACCCATGCAGCAGGATGCGAATATCATCCATCGCGGCGGGAGTCATGTAGGCGGAGGCCGGGTCGAGGGCCAGGGAGGTGACGCCCGCCTGTTGGAATATGGACAGCAGGCGGTGCTGGGTCAGGTAATCCATTGGGCATACCGCGACTGCATGTGCATCCAGGTATTCAGCTGGGATATCGGCCTGGCGCGGCGACGCTGGCGAGGCAGTTTTTCGGTCATCGTCGGTTTCCATTGGCGGCTGGTACCCCAGCAGTGCCTTGGGGAAGGTCAGCCCCAGCCGAGCAAAGTGAGCCATAGGGTTGTTCCACTCGACATTCTGCAGGTCCAGGCTCGCCTGGAAAAAGCGCAGATCGAGCGGTTCAGCCAGGATATGGATGCCGCGTGTATCCCAACCGCGTTTCCTGAAATTCTGCAACCATTGGTGGGGGTAATCCTCGCCGACGCGCGCCAGAAGCCCGAGATCAGTCTCCCAAATCCCCAGGCCAGAGGCCGCGTAGAGCATGTCACCGCCGGGGGCGTCGATCAGGGGACGGCCTGAGGACGGCAAGAGGTAATCGCGTCGCAGTCGACCGGAAATAATGAAAGTCGGTCCCATAAACCCAAGTTCAGGCAGCGATGGATTGAACTCCGGCGGCCTGGCTTACATCGAGCGGCAGGATAAAGGTAAAGTTACTCCCCTTGCCTTCCTCGCTTTCGACCCAGATGCGCCCACCGTGCATTTCGATCATCACTTTGGCCACCGAGAGGCCCAGGCCCATCCCGCTGTGCTTGCGTGTCAGGTGGGATTCCACCTGATAAAATCGCTCGAAGACGCGGGGCAGGTCCTGAGTCGGGATGCCGATCCCGTCGTCGATGACCGACACTTTAACATACCCCGGGATCTTTTCAGCATTGATATAGACATTGCCCCCCTCATTGGTGAATGTGATGCCGTTTTTGACCAGGTTGCTCAGGGCAATGGAAATCTTGGAGGCGTCCCCCTCCACGACAAGCTGGTCCTGGCCAGTGTCGGCATGCAGGACAATTTGTTTCATGGAGGCCTCATGATGGAAGGAGTCCACTACTTCCTCGACAACCCGCTTGATGGAAACCGTCGTGCGGCGAATGGTGGCCACGCCGCGCTCGACGTTGTCCATGTTGGCGATGCTGTCGATAATCTCCTTCAGACGCATGGCATTGCGGACGATAATATCCAGCTGTGGGTGATATTCCGCAGGTACCACCTCGCGTAAAAAAGAGGCGTGACCCAGAACAAGGCCGAGCGGTGTGCGCAGCTCATGGGAGGCGATGGCGATGAAATCGCTTTTCATTTCGTCCAGATGTTCCATCTCATCCAGGGATTTTTGCGACTTTTGCCATAAATGCAAATTCTGAATCACGGCTGCTGCCTGGGAGGCAAGAATCTCTAGAATTGTTCTATCCTCTTCGGTATAATGGGCTTTGTTGAGCTTATTGACTGCCTCGAGCACGCCAAGTGTCTCACCCTGGTAAATAATTGGTATGGCAAGGATTGTGCTGGTTTTAAACTCTGCAAGCCGGTCGGCATCTTTGAAATGGCGGGGCTCCCGCGCGACATCCGCCACGAGGAGCGGCTTGGCATTCTGGAACACCCAGCCAGCAACGCTGCCCTCCAAGGGAACCTTGACTGGCTTCAAGACCTCCCGATGGAACCAGGGCAGCGTCAGGAAACGCAAATGCTCCGCTCCTTCTTCCTTCTCAAGGATGGAAGCGAGTTCGCTGCCGGTCAGATGGCTGGCCGCGGTGATCAAGGATTGCAGGAACGTATCTGGATCAGTGGATGCGCTTAACTCCCGGCAGATCCCTAACAGACGTTCCAGACGTTGGAGATGGTCATTGGTCACCATGACTGCTCATTTATGATTATACTGCTTGTTCCACCAAGCCGCGTCGCGCCGCTCTTTCCTGCCGTGCGGATTTGTTAGGACCATCCGCCGGAGTGATATGCAAACTCGTGCCCTCAAGCTCATTGTATGTTCCACAAGCGTGCTATCTGCAAGACCATAACCTGACCAAGGAGAAAAATCTATGAGCCAGAACAAAGTCCGTGTAGCAATTATCGGTGTTGGGAACTGCGCCTCATCGCTTATCCAGGGTGTCGAATTCTACAAAAACACTCCCAACGACGCCAGTGTCCCAGGCCTGATGCACGTCAACCTGGGCGGCTACCATATCCACGATATCGAATTCACCCTCGGCATCGACATCAATGTCACCAAGGTTGGCAAGGATCTGTCCGAAGCCATTTTTGCCGAACCCAACAACACCTATAAATTCACTGACGTGCCGAATCTCAACGTGCCGGTGGTGCGAGGCATGACCCATGATGGGCTGGGCAAGTACCTTTCCGAAGTCATCGTCAAGGCCCCTGGTCCCACCGCCGACATCGTCGGCTTGCTCAAGGAAACTAAAACCGATGTGGTCGTCTCGTACCTGCCGGTCGGGTCGGAGATGGCCACAAAATGGTATGTGGAACAGGTGCTGGAGGCGGGCTGCGCCTTCGTCAACTGCATCCCGGTCTTCATCGCATCCTCCGAATATTGGGGCAAGCGTTTTCAGGAGCGCGGCCTCCCCATTCTGGGGGACGACATCAAGTCCCAGGTTGGTGCGACCATCCTTCACCGCGTCCTGACCAGCCTGTTCGTGGACCGCGGCGTGCACATTGACCACACCTACCAGTTGAACTTCGGCGGCAACACCGATTTCCTCAACATGCTCGAGCGCGAGCGCCTGGAGTCCAAGAAAATTTCCAAGACTGGCGCGGTCACCAGCATGATCCCCTACAAGCTGGATCCAAACGATATCCATGTCGGCCCGTCCGATTATGTTCCCTGGCTGACCGATCGCAAGTTCTGCTACATAAAAATGGAGGGCACTACTTTTGGGAATGTGCCCTTGAACCTGGAGGCCAAGCTGGAAGTGTGGGACAGCCCCAATTCTGCCGGGGTGGTCATCGATGCCATCCGCTGCGCCAAGCTGGCTCTTGACCGCGGTCTTTCCGGACCGATCATCGGACCTTCATCCTATTTTTTCAAGACCCCGCCAAAGCAATTCCGGGATGATATTTGCCGCGAAAAGACCGAGGCCTACATCCGGGGCAAGGAGTAAAATCCAGTTCGATTCTTCACGCACCGCCATGTCCAGGAATCACAAAAGGAGGTGCGTCGTATTTTTTCATGGAGTCAGCCGAATGGCATTTCGCCGTTTTTTCAAGCAAAAATGGCTGGTCGCAGGTGTCAGCTTTTTGTGCTGGTCACTGGTCTTTGGGGTGATCTACGCACAGTCCCCTCTTTATACCAACAACCAGAACGCCTATTTCCTGCACGGGCTGGCGAAGGCCGGCTTTGGCTATCTGAGCCATGACTGGCTGGCCACGAGGCCGGAATCAACGCCGCTTTTCAGCTGGCTGGTCTACCTGACCTATATCGTTTTCCACAGCAATGTGCCGTTTTATCTTTATTACGCCCTGCTGCTGGGCGTCTACCTATTCAGCATGTTCGGCATCATGGACCTCTTCTTTGACCTGCGCCAGTCAAAGACGCGGACGCTGGTTTTCCTTGTACTCTTTCTGGTTGCCCATTCTGCCCTGCTGCGTTTCTTCCTCTCAAGATTCATTGCCGTAGACTCGACATTCCTGCTTGAAGGTGGAGTGGCCAACCAGCGTCTGCTCGGTCAGGTCTTCCAGCCCAGTGTCTTTGGTGTGTTCCTGGTGCTGTCCATCTTTTTGTTCCTGCGCAAACGCCATTTTTGGTCCCTGGTCTCGATTGCAGCAGCGATTTATTTTCATCCCGTTTATTTCCTGGGGGGCGCCCTGCTGACCGTGGCCTACATGTGGGTGCTCTTCCGCGAAGAACGCAGCTTGAAGCGCCCATTCCTCATCGGATTGGTTTCTCTCCTGCTGGTCGCGCCTGATCTGATATATTCCATTTACATCTTCTCAGCACCTTCCCAGGCGATCGCACAAAAAGCCCTCGATATTCTCGTGAATTACCGTAACCCTCATCACGCCCTTGTCTGGGCGTGGTTGAACTGGACGGTTCTGGTCCAGGCACTGATCCTGCTGGCCGGGATATTCGTCGCCCGGAAGACGAGGCTGTTTCCCATACTGGTGATCGTCACCGCGGGCACGTTCATCCTGACAATGGTGCAGGTAATCACTGCCAATGAGTGGCTGGCCTTGATCTTTCCCTGGCGCGTCTCAGTGATCCTCGTACCGATGGGAACAACGATCCTGATCGCCTTCGGCGTCACAAAGGGCATGGATGCCTGGAAAAACCGGGAAAAATATAGTCGCTGGGTGGGAGGCGTCGGTTTTGCGATCCTGATCGGGTTAATCACCGCCGGAGCAATCCGCTTCCAGATTGAAACTGAGCGCAAGCTTGCCGATCCTGCCCGTCCAATGATGGACTACGTGGCTGCCCACAAATCGCCGGGAGACCTTTACATGGTTCCCGACTCGATGACCGACTTCCGCCTGGTGACAGGCGCGCCGATCTACGTGGATTTCAAATCCGCCCCGGACCGCGATACGGATGTACTGGAATGGTATAACAGGTTACAAGACCTGTCCTGGTACTACAATGGCAGCTATAACCCCTGCCAGACACTTTTGGGTATGGCTGCCAAACATGGGATTACCAAGGTGGTCGTGGTAACGAATGATCCATTTACCATTTGCCGGTCACTCCCGACGCCATACCAGGACAGTGCCTACACCATTTACTCACTCACTTCCACCCCATAAAATATGGATATGAGCAGCCCGCGGATTCCAAAACTTCCTGCCCTGATGGGCGTGGATTCATGGAAAATTTAAGAAACCCAAGATATTTTCGCGCTGCAGGGGAGGGCGGGCAACTGGTCTTGTTGCCCAGACGATCCGCGGTTAAGTCTCGAGCACGAGGGTGTTTCCTGACCGGGCGGACTTCCATCTGCCCGGCTTTTCATTTTCTCAAGATTCTCCAGGCATAGACTCCCAGGCTGATTCCTCCTAAAAGGAAAAACACGCCGAGAATTCCCAGGATCGGGGAATGTCCTCCCCCGTTTCCCTGATCGGTAGTAACAGTTTTTTGCTGGGCGCCGAAATCGATTTCAACAGTTTCGCCGGCAATGACCTGATCCAAGGTGGTGGTCAGTGTTGTGGTCGGGTTATATCCGGAGGGCACCGCTGCACTGACAGTGTATTTTCCCTCGGGCACATTCGTAAAACAGGTGCCCGGATAGGCGTTTGGGTCGGACGGGATGCTGGTCGTCAGCGACTGCGAATAGGTTCCAGTCAGGCTGGTCAGGCTGATGGCGCCACCTGCGACCGGCTGTTCGCTCGACTGCCGCAGGCCATCCCCATTGACATCGTTGTAAAGCAAGATGCACACTTCCGCCGTGCCGCCGACCGCGGGGGTGGGGGTGAGCGGGACCAGGCTCGGCGTGGGGGAAGGCCCGGGAGTGGGGGAGGCCGCGGAAGAGCTGCCGATGCCAAGCATGATTTTCTGACCAACCTGGAGAGTGCAATTCACGTCGAGATGATTTGTCGTGCGGATATAGTCCACCGAAACACCATAGAGCGCTTGGAGCAAAAGGCACGTGTCCCCATCTTTCACCGTATACATGATTTGCCCATCCGGGCCGGGCGTCGGAGAGGCGGACTGCTGCTGGTATGCAGGAGCAGCCTGCACGCCTGTCGAAAGCCTCACAGCCAGGACGGCGACCATTAGAAGTCCAATAAACAAAGCCAGTCGGATTTTCATGCCATCACCCGAAGCAGGATTATACTGCTTCTTGTCCGGAACTCAAAATCTGCACTGCACCGATGCAGGCACTGGCAGGTGTGTCCTTTCTGCCCAACGTACTTTATAATAAACGTCGACCGTTCACCAGGCGCGTCTTGATATAATGCATCGAAGCAGTTATAAGGAGAAGACCATGCCGTTTCAAATCATTGTTGGGGCCCAATGGGGAGACGAAGGCAAAGGCCGCATCGTCGATTGGTTCGCCGCCCAAGCCGATATCTCTGCTCGGTACAACGGGGGGGACAATGCCGGCCACACCGTCACGGTCGGCAAGCAGATTTTCAAACTGCACCTGATTCCATCCGGAATCATCCATCCCAAGGTCGTAGCCGTGCTGGGCAACGGCATGGTTATCAACCCGCGCCGCCTGCTCGAAGAGATCGAAATGCTGCGCCAGTTAAACATCCTGGTTCCTCCGGAACGCCTGCGAATTTCACACACGGCTCACCTGATTACCCCGGCCCACCAGGCGCTCGACAAAGCCCTCGAGGCGGCACGCGGTAAGGATTTTCTCGGCACGACCGGGCGCGGCATCGGCCCGGCGTATACCGACAAGGCTACCCGGCGCGGCCTGCGGATGGCCGATCTGGTTAAACCGGATTTCAGCGAGCGCCTGGCGGATACCATTTCTGAAACCAACCACACCCTGCACCAGATGGGCGCCGTTGAGCTCGACCCGGCAGAAATTGGAGCCGAGTTTCGTGGGTACGCCAGGCAGCTGGCTGACTACATCGCCGATATCTCCGTCGAACTGGACCAGGCCCTGAAAAGCGGCAAGACGGTCCTGGCCGAGGCCGCCCAGGGGACCCTGCTGGATATCGACCATGGCACCTATCCTTTCGTTACCAGTTCCTCGACCGTCGCTCCAGGCGCGCTCACCGGCCTGGGACTGGGCATGACCGCTGCTCAGGGCGCTCAAGTCACCGGAGTGGTCAAGGCGTTCCAGACGCGCGTCGGCTCCGGCCCCTTCCCTACCGAAGCTTCCGGCGAGCTTGCTGTACGTCTGCGCGGCACAGGCGAGAACCCCTGGGACGAGTACGGGACCACCACCGGGCGAGCGCGTCGCGTCGGCTGGCTGGACGGAGTCCTGCTGCGCTACGCGGTGCGTGTGAACGGCTTGACCGAACTGGCCATTACCAAACTTGACATTTTATCCGGCCTCGAGAAGACCATGCTGTGCACTGCTTACAAGTCCGGGGAAAAGACCTTCACCGATCTGCCTTTCGGGCCATCTGACCTGAGCCCCTACGAGCCGGTCTATGAAGAGCTGCCAGGTTGGATAGCAGATATATCCAAGGTGCGCAAATGGGCAAATTTGCCTGCGGAAGCCAAAAAATACCTCGAATGCATCAGCCGCGTGACCGGTCTCCCCATCCGCCTGGTCTCTGTAGGGGCAGAGAGGGAACAGATCATTCAGGTCTAATTTGGGCCGTCTGTTTTTAAAAAGACAGTCTCCGTCCTCCACCCGGGAGGCGCAAACATTAATTCTATATATTTATTGATAAGTCAAAATTAAAGCGGTTCTGGAGGCAGAATGCGTAAAAAAGCAACCCTCATCACCGGCGTCGCCGGTGAGGTCGGTCAGGCCCTGGTGAAGAATCTGGCCGAAAGGAGCCAGGACGTCATCCTCACCATCGACATCCGCCCGGCTCCAGAGGATATCGCCCGTCTGGCGATGCACTTCCAGGGGGATATTCTGGACAACTCTCTGCTCAGCCGGCTGGTCAGCCAGTTCGAGATCACCACAATTTATCATCTGGCAGCCCTGCTCTCCACGCGGGGTGAGTTTACCCCCATCGAAGCCCACCAGGTCAACGTCGAAGGCACCCTTCGCCTGCTCCGTCTTGCCGCCGAACAGTCCGAATGGCGCGATGAACCAGTCCGTTTCATCTTTCCCTCCTCCATTGCCGCTTACGGCATTCCGGACCTGAAGACCAAGGCCCAGTTTCCGCGCGTGCGCGAGTGGGAATGGAACTACCCGATCACCATGTACGGCAGCAACAAGCTTTACTGCGAGCTGCTGGGGACGTACTTCAGCCGGTACTACCGCCAGCTTGCTGCCGAACAACCGGTCATGCTCGACTTCCGCTGCGTTCGCTTTCCTGGACTGATCAGCGCATTTACGATTCCCTCCGGCGGCACCAGCGATTACGGCCCGGAAATGCTGCATGCCGCGGCCAAACGCGAACCTTACGCCTGCTTCGTGCGCGAGGACACCGCCATCCCTTTCATGGTCATGCCGGATGCCATCAGCGCTCTGCTGAAGCTGGCCCAGGCTCCCCGGGGAACCCTGAAGCGCTGCATTTACAACATCACCAGTTTCAGCCTGACGGCAGCCCAGATCTGCGACCAGATCGAGTCAGCCTTCACGGAGGCGCAGGTCTCATTCCAGCCGGACGAGAAACGCCAGCGCATCGTCGATTCCTGGCCTGCCGACCTGGATGACGACAATGCCCGTCGAGATTGGGGTTGGCAGCCGGACTACGACGTTCAGCGCTCTTTCCAAGAATACCTGATCCCAAACATCCTCAAACGCTATCAGCGCTGACAGAGGCGGAATGGTTAAAAACGTACTGCTCATCTTGATGGTAGGACTTCTCGGACTGACCGCTTGCGGCGGAATCCCGCCTCAGGTCCAGTTCACCCCGACGGCGCCGGCCGCGACCCCTGCAGATACCCCCACCATTCTCTGGTTCCCACCGACGAATACTCCGACGATTTTTCCTACGCCGACCGCAATCACGACACCTGAACAGCCTCCCGGCCTGGGGGACCTGCTCTTTACCGACTCATTCAACCTGCCCAACCTGTGGAATACCGCCAACTCCGGCTCTGCGAGCGCAGCGGTGAACCTCGGGCGTCTGGTCCTTTCCATTACCGGGCCGGGACCGGTGACAATCATCAGCCTGCGTTCCGAACCGGCCCTGGGGGATTTTTATGCGGAGGCGACCGCAACCCTAAGCCTGTGTCTAGGGAATGACGAGTACGGCATGATCTTTCATGCTGCCCCGGGCGACAGTTATTACCGCTTCACCGTCAACTGCAGCGGACAGGTGCGGCTGGAGCGCTCGCTGTCCGGTTCGCTGGTGCCGATGATGGACTGGCTTTCCACCGGTGACGCCCCGCCCGGTGCGCCTGCTGAGGTCAGGCTCGGCGTGTGGGTCGTCAACAACGAAATGCGCTTTTTCTTGAATGACAACTACCAGTTCACCTCCAGCGATCCGACCCTGCGCAGCGGAACTATTGGGTTCTTCATTTATGCCAGTGGGGTTTCGCCAGTGGCCGTGGCTTTTTCGAACCTGCTGGTTTATTCCGTTGCTTACACCAGCCCCACACCTACGCCGATCCCTTCCAACACCCCCCGCCCCACCCAGACGCCATGACCAACAAACTCAACGACCTCGACTCAAGGACCTGGCTCAAGTTCCAAAAATCGTGGTTCATCCACAACCCGCCACCGCGCAAGCCGAGTGTGCTCACCCATCCGGCCAAATTCCCGGAGACAATGGCTCAGGAGTTTATTGAGTTTTTCACCAAGCGCGGCGGGACCGTGCTCGACCCGATGGCCGGAACCGGTTCTGCGCTGATCGCCGCGCTCCGGTCGGGGCGCAATTCGTACGGGATCGAGTTGAACCCAAAGTATGCCGAGATCGCACGCCAGGCCGTATCCGAGGAACGTCTCACCCTGGGTGATCCCGCCGCACTCCTGACCTCCGAGATCTTCACCGGGGATGCGGCGCTTGTCTCCAATTACCACCTGCCCGCCATCGACTTCGTGCTCACCTCGCCTCCTTACTGGGACATGCTGCATGCGAAAGGCGCTCTGACTCAGAAAAAGCGCCGTGAAGATCCCGAAATGGATGTCTTCTACTCCAATGATCCCAACGATCTTGGCAATGTCCACGAATACGGAGAGTTTCTTGCCAGATTGGTCGCCATCTACGCCGGGTTGAGACCCGTCCTGCGCGAGAAGGCCTACCTGACAGTCATTGTCAAGAACATCAAGAAGGGCGGCAAAATTTATCCCCTGGCCTGGGATCTGGGACGCGAACTCGGCAAGGTGTATACGCTCAAGGATGAAAAGCTCTGGCTCCAGGATAACCAGCGCCTTGCTCCTTACGGGCTGGGTTCCGCCTGGGTGAGCAATACCTTCCATCATTACTGCCTGCAGTTCAGGAATGAAGGATAATTGCAGGATTTAGAAAAAAAATGAGAATAAGAAGGCGAAATTAAGAGTTATTGAGATGAGGAAAGGGGAAAAGGAGATTGAGAATATTCTAAAGTTACATGATAGGTACTCGGAATCCAAAACCAATGGCATTGTGATATCACCTCGATTCCAAAAGGTGGATTGAGGTACCCTTACCCTGATGTCGAGCGTTGGGAAGTTATAAGATCCAAAAAGGCTTGGTAACCTGTTTCGCGATCTTTCCACCATAAAGAGGCCATGCCCGTTTTATTAGCCCCCTCTATGTTTGTTAGGTCATCATCCATAAAGAGACATTCTGTAGGATTTACATGCAATCGCTCACTTGCCAATATATAAATACGAATATCGGGTTTCTTCACTCCTTCTATCGCAGAGTTAAGAAAGGCATCAAAGTAATTATCAAATCCAAAGGTGGACCTGAAGAGAGGAATCGTAAAGTGTGTTCCATTATTGACTACTGCCAACTTATAAGATTTTCTTAACTCTGGAAGAGTTTTCCAAAGAGCTGGAAATATTTCATACTTGTTAATAATTTTTCTGAGGAGATCTTGGAATTTTTCCTCATCAATTCTGTAATCAGATTGAATTTTTCTTTTCACCTCAACATCATTAATTGTCTCGCTTAATAATTCCTCAATTCGCTCGACTGTTTGATCGGCCCTATAGTTCAATTTGGGAAATATCAATACTCCAACCATATCGAAGAGAATGGCCTTAAACGGTTTGTTTTGAAGACGCTGACTAAACATAGCTATCCTCATGAAAAAACGTTAATTCTCTAATTCTATTGGCCATTGCTGATCTTATCGATTATTGAATGGGATTGTCAAGGCATTGCAAAAGTAGAAATTGATGTTTATTTACTTGAGTTTAGAGTTCCAATAGAGGAATCTGGACCTTAACAAAAAGTGGAATTGCTGGTAGAAGTTTTCTTGTGACAGAAAAACTCATCCAACAATTCCGAGACGCAGTATATCAGAATCTGCGCAAACGTCCGGACGCTGTTATGGATCTGATCGATGCCCTGACAGTAGCCAGTCATGTTGAATCTCCAGTGGCTCTGAGCGAAGAAACGCCATTTCGGCGCAAGTTCAGCATGGTCTACGATACACTTCGTAATGCAGAGTTCGATCTGGATAGGCTACCGGAAACCCTGCTGTCATTTCAGCCTGGCGACAGTGAAACGATTGCTGGATATGAAGTATACGGGCTGGATGCGACGCCGAATGAACGTCCAGAGGCAGAGACCTTGCCGGAACGCTGTTCCCTGAAAAGCCAGAAGGACGAGCCGGTGCGGTATGGGCACAAGTACTCCTGGTTGGTGCGGCTGCTGAAATGGGGTACCTCCTGGGTGGCGCCACAGGATCTGCGACGAATAGATGCGGAGTTGAGCGATAACCAGGTAGGCAGCCTGCAAGTCCAGGAATTGGACCAGCGTAACCCCGAGCCCAAAGTGGTGGTGGAAGACAGTCTGTACGGGAATCAGGTCTTTTTGGCAGTCTTTTTGCTGCTGAAGAACACCTTTGCGCTCGTTCGACTGCGTAGCAACCTGATCTTGTACGAGCAGCCGAAGGCTCGCCAGGCGAGGAAAAAGGGCGCCCCTTGCAAACATGGACCTCGCTTCAAGCTCTCCAGCCCGCCTCGGCTACCGGATCGTACGGAGACATTTCAGTTGCGCTCCCAAACGGTTCGTCTGCAGGCCTGGCAGGGATTGCATTTCAAAAAGCTTTCCACGCTGGTGGGGATGCTGCTGCGGGTCGAGTTTCTGAAAGCAGATGGGCAGCCCCGCTATAAAAGACCCATGTGGTTGTTCTGGACTGGGCCACTGACGGTCTCTCTCCAGGATCTCTGCAAGATGTACTTGTGGAGGTTCGCCATCGAGCATATGTTCCGCTTCCTCAAACAGCATATGGGTTTGAATGCCAGTCGCTCGAACGACCTGGTCGGCACAGAGCAATGGATGTGGTTGTGTGCACTGGCTTACTGGCAGTTGCTGTTGATGCGGGAAGCCGTTGCAGATGCTCGCCCAGCCTGGCAGCCCCGCATTCGGGATGGCCAACAGAAAGAACTGACCCCTGGCCAGGTACAAAGAACCGCTTTACGATATTTATTGCAGTTGGGCACACCCGCTCGATCACCCAGAGTCACTGGAAAAGGCACAGGACGCACCAAAGGCTATCGGCCCAACCCCAGAATACGGTTTCCTGTGATCAAAAAGGCGAAAACGGGGCAAAACCCGGCCACTGCAAGCCCATGACTACTTTCTGATTGACTGCATCGATTGTTAAAGTTCAGGTTTTTCGTCAGCGCTTTTTTTGCGCTTAGTGCGCTACTCTAAACTCAAGTTATTTAGGCTGGTCTCAATATATAACATATCTACGTAGGACGTTCTCAATATATTCTGACTACGAATAAAAGTACTCTCAATATCCTCCACAAGAAGAACAATATTACCGAATCCGCCGTCCGGCTCCCGCCTTCAGGCGGGGAGTATCAGCACCATTTTCATGTGCATAAGATCGATGCAGGATGATACCATCTCCTGGTCACGATAGCTCAGCCGCTACATTGTCCTGGTCTGGATTAAATAGGGGAATTTAGGCAGTTCTGTCCGGAATAATTAGAGTTGTCATCTGGTAGGATTCAATAGGCCGCTCCAAAGAGAGTGGCCTTGGTTTGTGTGGGGAGGGAGTAGCAGTAGTGGCTGTGGATAAGTGGGTAACTCGTAGCGTAGCGGAGAGGTATCCACTTATCCACAGCCAGGCCCGGGATTTTTGTGGTTTTTCGGAAATTGTTCAATTTTCGCCGTCCAGCACATTTTCGCCATAAATTCCAAAACGAGTTGTCGTAAATTATTGACCTATTCTGATTGTGCGATCAAAGGATGAGATAATCAGTGGCGTTTTCTTTTGCGCTTGTTGGCGGGGGGTTTGGAGCCACCGGTTATTCCCCACTGGATCACTCTTGAGTGAGCAGGGTGGGAAAGGTCTGCAGCCACTGCTTTAACCTGATCGTAATGAGCTCTCAAGCGAGACAGAAAGGCTGGATCGGTGTATAGGTCCTGGGCGATATCCTTGAACAGTGCCTGAGCATATAGGGCGGTGTCTTCAGAGAGATCCAATCTAGGGTTGGGCATGTCAGCCGGGTTCAGGCTGATGCGGATGTCGGCAACCCAGTTTCCAGACTCAACCGAGATAACCATGAGTAAGGCTTCCTGGCAATGGCAGTCAGGGTTGGGGCAATACATTTCCTGCAATTCATAGGAGCCTGTTGGGATACCGGGTTCATTGGGGAAAAACAAGGCGGTGGGCGGGGCTGCTTCGCCCGGCTTGAGGGCCAGAGTAAAAGGGACAAGATAGGACATCGCGATGATTGTAGTCGGTTTTGGAGGCACGGAGCAAGAGTACGGAAGCCGGTCAAGGCAGAAGAAATGGGTGTGCCTGGGGCATTGTCCGCTGTGCGGAGAGGTGGGTTGTCTGATCGGGCACGGGTATTACTTGCGGAAGCCGAAAGGGAGAATATCCCGTAAAGACATCGGGAGGGTGTGGATCAAGCGCTGGTTCTGCAAGCAGTGCCACCGGACGATCTCAGCGCTGCCGGATTTTCTGTTGTCCTTTCGGCATTATGTAGTGCCGGTGATCCAGGCGGTGATCGAGGTGCGCTGTGGCTGCGGGAAAACGTGGGCCGCCTTGGAGGCGGAGTGCGCCGAGGTGGGTGCACCTGCCAGGCGGACGATGCAGCGCTGGTGCGGGTCATTTGCGCAGCAGGCCAGCCGCTGGCTGGGGGCGGTGCAGGCAACTCTGGCGCAGCAGGACAGCAGCTCAGGCTGGCTGGACCCGCACGGGGAAGCCCTGCAAGCAGAGCATCCGGCGCAGGCCTTGCTGGGCGCCAGCGAGCACTTGCTGGCCTGGGGCAAGACGCGCTGGACGGAAGCGGCGGAATATGGCCGGAATGATCGAGTGCGTTTTTTGTGGTGGTGGAGCTCCGGGCGGGGGCTGGGGCGGCTGGTCTAGGGGGAGCCGCACACACACAGTTTGACAATGGGCACTGCCAGCGCCCAGGGATATTATCAGGGCCACCCCAAAAACCATCCAAGGAGCCCAGCATGTCCCGAAAATCATCCCCACCGAACGACGCTCAAGAGCGGAACACCGAGATCGCCCTGTTCCGCTATGGGCTGATCAGTGCACTGCTCTTCGACCCGCTGGCGGCAGGCCAGTTGGAGCAGGCTTTACGTGCGATCGCCGCCAAGACCTATACCATTCCCTATTCCAGCCGCACCCGGGTGAGCATCTCCAGCCTGCGGCGCTATCTCCAGTTGTACAACCAGGGCGGCTTCGAGGCCCTGCGTTCGAACCCACGCTCGGATAAAGGCATTCCCCGAGCTTTTTCGCCTGAAGTCCTGGAGCGGGCCATCGCCTTACGGGAAGAGCAGCCTGCCCGCACGACCAGCACGTTGGTGGACATCCTGAATCGGGAGCAGGATCTGCAGCTGGAACACCCGCTCAACGCGCACACCCTCACCAGCCAGCTGCGCAGATGCGGCAAGACTCGCCGTTTGCTCTCCCAGGGGGGACGCACCTACCAGCGTTTCGAGCGGGAGCACACCAACTCGCTCTGGCAGGGGGACATGCTGGTGGGCCCATGGCTGCCCGACCCGTATGCCCCTGGCAAGAAGCGCCGGGCGTACCTGTATTGCTTCCTGGATGACCACAGCCGCCTGGTCCCGTATGCCGAGTTCTTTTTTGACGAAGCCCTGCCGCGCATGGAACGGGTGCTCAAGGTCGGGATCTTGCGCCGGGGAGTGCCGGATGCACTCTACGTGGACAATGGCAAGGTCTACTCATCCACCCAGTTCGCAGCCGCCTGCGCGGCGCTGGGTATCCGGAGAATTCACGCGGCTCCGTATAGTCCTGAGGGAAAAGGAAAACAGGAGCGATTTTTTCTGACCGTACGTCTCCAGTTCCTGCCGGAGGTGGAAACCTCCGAGATCGCCCGCCTGACTGAATTGAACGAGTCTTTCTGGGCCTGGCTGGAACTGGTCTACCACTGCCACGAACATTCCGAGACCGGGCAGACCCCGCTGGAGCGTTACCAGGCCGGTCTGCAGCAGGTCCGCACCGCTGATCCGGAAGTCCTGCGCAAAGCCTTCCTGTGGCGCGAGTTCCGCCAGGTGCGCAAGAACGCCACCCTCGACTTGCAGGGCAATACCTACCAGGTCGACCCCAGCTTGTCCGGCCGCAGGCTCGAGCTGCGCTTCGACCCCTTCGATCTTTCGCACCTTGAGCTGGTCCTGGACGGCAATCCCATTGGCAAGGCCAGCGTGCTGGTCCAGAACAAGCAGCGCCATATCAGCGTCGAGCGTCTGGCCACCCTGCCGCCTGCCCCTGCCCGGCCCAAATCCTCTCTGGACTACCTGACCGCCTTGCGCTCTGAGTATCAGGAGCAGCAGCGCAGAGCCGCCGGACCGCTGCAGTTCACCCGCCTGACCCCCACTGAAAAAGACAAACCCCAGGAGAAATGAGATGTTTCAACAGTTCTATGGCTTTACCCACCTGCCCTTCTCCAAAGACATCCCCACCGCTGATATCCTGGCTACGCGTGGCCAGTCCGAACTGGGGGCACGCCTGTCTTACCTGATCAACGAACAGGGCATGGGCCTGGTCACCGGCGAGATCGGCTGCGGCAAGTCCACCGCCGTGCGCAGCTTCGTCGCCTCCCTCGACCCCAACCGATACCTGGCCGTCTACCTGCCCAACCCCACTCTGGGCATCACCGGCCTGTACCGGGATATCCTGGCCGCCCTGGGTTACGAGCCTCCCTTCAGCAGACCCAGAATGGTCGCCCGCATCCGCTCTGCCTTCGAAGACCTCATCCGCACCAAGCAGCGCTTCCCCCTGCTCATCCTCGACGAAGCCGACCTGCTGCCTCCCACTGCTTTCGAGCAGTTCCGCCTGCTCCTGAGCACCAACATGGACAGCCGCTCTTTAGGCACCCTCCTGCTCATCGGTCCCCCCGTCCTCGGCCAGACCCTACACCTGTCCATCCACGAAGCTTTCCGCCAGCGCCTGACCAACTCTTACCAATTTCCTCCTTTGGATCTCAAAGAGACCCTCGAGTACATCCAGCACCACCTGCGTATCGCCGGGTATGTCACCGGTTCCCCTTTCAGCGACGATGCACTCAAACGCATCTTCGAGTACACCCGCGGCCTCCCCCGCCAGATCAATCGTCTGTGCATCACCGCCTTGATCGCTGGCCGCATCGACCAAAAACAAATCCTGGATGACAGTACCATCCTCAAAGCGATCGCCGAAATCGACCAGGGCTGACTGCCTTTTCCAAAACTAAAAACGGGCACCTCTCGTGGAGCCCGTTTTTTTCCTCCTTGTGTCACAATTTATTTCAGACTTACTCCACCAAATAGCTCGGCCCCTTACACTACATCAAAAGCGCGTTTTGCCAGAAATGGCGCGAAAATAGAGGGGATCTTGCCAGTCCCTCCGCAAACGTTAAGCCACGCCGTCAGGCGGCAAGATGTCGCTTTTGTCTGGGTTGCGAAAGATTAACACTACAATAATTTTGTTTGGGTCAAATAGAGATTGCAAGTACACAGCAAAAGGAAAAATTCAAGATTGAAAAAATAAAAGGACGTAATTGAAAATTCTTCAAGTACCATTAGAATCAACTGTACCTAACAAGAGGCGCTTATGAGTGAACAACGAAAGGCAGAACGCAAGGCCCTTATAACTTTCACGCCGGCATACGATCTTCATAAAAATATCCTGCTGGGTTATCTCGCAGATTTGACCTTGCAGGGCGCGATGCTGGTGGGCAGTAAACCGGTGGAAATCAACAAAAAATTGACCCTTGCCATCGAATTCCATGAAACCCCTGAAATCCCCGCCACGCGCATGACTATTCCCGCCCGTGTGGCATGGTGCAAACATGAAGAGCATTCCACCTACTATAACACCGGGGTTGAGTTTCTGGAAATGACCAATCAGAATAAAATGGTAGTTGTGGCGATTTTGGAAAGGTATCAATTCCGCAAAGAACCGCCTACTTAACATTATATTCTGACCATTAACAAGATTATTATCATTGTTATCTGTTGGAGGAACAATAACACCTATCATCTATATCAATTTCTTTTAGATCCTGCAGTAATAATTGTCGGGGCCGGAAAATAAGGGGGTTTTTGTACTCCCTAAAATAATGATCAGGATTAATCAATGAAAACAAACTTTAACACCTCAATCAATCTACTCGGAATAATCACCACAGCGAGCCTCGTCCTCGCGGGCTGCAGCCCGAAGCCGACGGCAGCACCAATGTTGACCTCCACATCCACCGCCGCTCCGACGGATATTCCCAATCCAACGAGTACCCAGACCCTGGTCTCCACGCCCACCCTTAATCCGCTTCCCCCACTCAGCCTGAATCCGGGTGACCTCTATTTCAGTCTGAACGGCAAACCCGCCTTCATTTTTTCCCGGAATCTGGCCGGGATCACGTCGGTTGATTATGCGGTCTTGGTCGGATGGGCTCGCCAGCAGGGCGATCTCCTCGTACGGGTCGGGACTGACAACGAGTCGATGGGCGGATTTTACGGTTATGGATATACCCCTGCCGGGGAGATTCTCCAGGATTGGTCAGCCAACTGGGAAAACTTCTTTGATACGGCAGAAGCCAATGGAATTTATGTCATCCCCTTTTTTACGGGTTGGATGAATTGGAACGACACGGGTGATAACACCTGGTCGCATAATCCATTCAACAGCGTTAATGGCGGTCCTGCCAAGGACCCGCGGGAAATCTACAAGAAAGATTTACCGACCCAGCTTCTTTACCTGCAGTGGTTTAAAAGTGTCGTCTCGCGCTGGCAGGTCCATAAGAACATCCTGGCCTGGGAAGTCATCACCGAGGTAAATAACATCAACGGCATTTCAGAGCAGGATGGGGTGTATTTGTTTGAACAATTGGCGAAGACTGCCCGGGAGGCTGATCCGCAGCACCGACCGATCAGCGCTTCGCTGGCCGATATTGGCGAGTGGCCCAGCTTCTATCAAAGCACATTCCTGGATATTCTGGACTACCATCCCTACCCGTATATTGCCACCCTTGACCTGGGCAGAAAACTACTCGCGGATACTGCCAGATTGCGCACAAAATACAACAAACCGATCATTATCGGCGAATTAGGATTAAATGCACTTCTTCCCGACAGCACAATGGGCTCGGGGGAGCTACCCAATGCTCAAATAGGAATAAGCCATGCCATTTGGGCAGAGGTGGTCTCCGGCATAATGAATGGCAGGGCGTTCTTCTGGGAAGACAGCTACGGGATGTATTTTTCATCCCTGGGCTGGCCTTATCTAAAGAAATATAATGTAAGCGGCCGAGCTATTTGGTGGAGTAAGTCTGAAATAAATTATGACACGAGAAAGAAAAAACGGGCTTCGCGAGAAGGGCCCGTTTTTGCTGGTTAGGAAAAGGCAGTTAGCCCTGGTCGATCTCGGCAATAGCTTTGAGGATGGTGCTGTCATCCAGGATTTGTTTTTGGTCGATGCGGCCAGCGATCAAGGCGGTGATGCACAGACGATTGATCTGGCGGGGGAGGCCGCGGGTGTACTCGAAGATGCGTTTGAGTGCATCGTCGCTGAAAGGGGAACCGGTGACATACCCGGCGATACGCAGGTGGTGCTGGATGTACTCGAGGGTCTCTTTGAGATCCAAAGGAGGAAATTGGTAAGAGTTGGTCAGGCGCTGGCGGAAAGCTTCGTGGATGGACAGGTGTAGGGTCTGGCCGAGGACGGGGGGACCGATGAGCAGGAGGGTGCCTAAAGAGCGGCTGTCCATGTTGGTACTCAGGAGCAGGCGGAACTGCTCGAAAGCAGTGGGAGGCAGCAGGTCGGCTTCGTCGAGGATGAGCAGGGGGAAGCGCTGCTTGGTGCGGATGAGGTCTTCGAAGGCAGAGCGGATGCGGGCGACCATTCTGGGTCTGCTGAAGGGAGGCTCGTAACCCAGGGCGGCCAGGATATCCCGGTACAGGCCGGTGATGCCCAGAGTGGGGTTGGGCAGGTAGACGGCCAGGTATCGGTTGGGGTCGAGGGAGGCGACGAAGCTGCGCACGGCGGTGGACTTGCCGCAGCCGATCTCGCCGGTGACCAGGCCCATGCCTTGTTCGTTGATCAGGTAAGACAGGCGTGCCCCCAGTTCGGACTGGCCACGCGTAGCCAGGATATCAGCGGTGGGGATGTCTTTGGAGAAGGGGATACGGGTAAAGCCATAGAACTGTTGAAACATCTCATTTCTCCTTGGGTGGGTCTTTTTCAGGGGGAACCAGACGGGTGAATTGCAGTGGCCCGGCGGCTTTGCGCTGCTGTTCCCGATACTCGGAGCGCAAGGCGGTCAGATAGTCCAGAGAGGATTTGGGTCGGGGAGCTTCAGGAGGCTGGGTGGCCAGGCGCTCCACACTGATATGGCGCTGCTTGTTTTGGATCAGCACGTTGGCCTTGCCAATGGGCTGGCTGTCCAGGAACAGCTCGAGGCGCGAAAGATCGAAGGGGTCGAAGCGCAGCTCGAGCTTGCGGCCAGAAAGGCTGGGGTCGACCTGGTAGGTGTTGCCTTGCAAGTCGAGGGTGGCGTTCTTGCGCACCTTGCGGAACTCGCGCCACAGGAAGGCCTTGCGCAAGATTTCCGGATCGGCGGGGCGGACCTGCTGCAGGCCTGCCTGGTAGCGCTCCAGCGGGGTCTGGCCGGTCTCGGAATGTTCCCGGCAGTGGTAGACCAGCTCCAGCCAGGCCCAGAAAGATTCGTTCAGTTCGGACAGGCGGGTGATCTCCGAGGCCTCCACCTCCGGCAGGAACTGGAGACGTACGGTCAGGAAGAATCTCTCCTGTTTTCCTTTCCCTTCTGGACTATACGGGGCGGCTTGGATCCGGCGAATACCGAGCGCCGCACAGGCGGCTGCGAACTGGGTAGACGAGTAGACCTTGCCATTGTCCACGTAGAGTGCTTTCGGTACCCCCCGGCGCAGGATCCCCACCTTGAGCACCCGTTCCATGCGCGGCAGGGCTTCGTCGAAGAAGAACTCGGCATACGGGACCAGACGGCTGTGGTCATCCAGAAAGCAATACAGGTAGGCCCGGCGCTTCTTGCCAGGGGCATACGGGTCGGGCAGCCAGGGACCCACCAGCATGTCCCCCTGCCAGAGCGAGTTGGTATGCTCCCGCTCGAAGCGTTGGTAGGTGCGCGACTCCTGGGAGAGCAAACGGCGGGTCTTGCCGCACCTGCGCAGCTGGCTGGTCAGGGTGTGGGCGTTGAGCGGGCGCTCCAGCTGCAGATCCTGCTCCCGATTCAGGATGTCCACCAACGTGCTGGTCGTGCGGGCAGGTTGCTCTTCCCGTAAGGCGATGGCCCGCTCCAGAACTTCGGGTGGGAAAGCCCGGGGGATGCCTTTATCCGAGCGTGGGTTCGAACGCAGGGCCTCGAAGCCACCCTGGTTGTACAGCTGGAGATAGCGCCGCAGGCTGGAGATGCTCACCCGGGTGCGGCTGGAATAGGGAATGGTATAGGTCTTGGCAGCGATCGCGCGTAAAGCCTGCTCCAACTGGCCCGCCGCCAGCGGGTCGAAGAGCAGTGCACTGATCAGCCCATAGCGGAACAGGGCAATCTCGGTGTTCCGCTCTTGAGCGTCGTTCGGTGGGGATGATTTTCGGGACATGCTGGGCTCCTCGGGTAGTTTTTGGGGTGGCCCTGATCGTATCCCTGGGCACTGGCTGTGCCCATTGTCAAACTGTGTGTGTGGCTCCCCCTAGACCAGCCGCCCCAGTCCCCGCCCGGAGCTCCACCACCACAAAAAACGCACTCGATCATTCCGGCCGTATTCCGCAGCTTCCGCCCAGCGCGTTTTGCCCCAGGCCAGCAAGTGCTCGCTGGCGCCCAGCAAGGCTTGCGCCGGATCCTCCGCTTGCAGGGCTTCCCCGTGCGGGTCCAGCCAGCCTGAACCACTGTCCTGCTGCGCCAGGGTTGCCTGCACTGCCCCCAGCCAGCGGCTGGCCTGCTGCGCAAACGACCCACACCAGCGCTGCATCGTCCGCCTGGCAGGCGCACCCGCCTCGGCACACTCTGCCTCCAATAGGGTCCACGATTTCCCGCATCCCCAGCGGGCCTCGATCACCGCCTGGATCACCGGCACCACGTAATGTCGAAAGGCCAACAGAAAATCCGGCAGCACCGAGATCGTCCCGTGGCACAGCTTGCAGAACCAGCGTTTGATCCATATCATCCCGATGTCCTTACAGGATATTCTCCCTTTCGGCTTCCGCAGGTAATACCCGTGCCCGATTAGACAATCCGCCCCTCCGCACAACTGACAACGCCCCAGGCCGCACACCCAATGCCTCTGCCGCACCTGGCTTCCGTACCCTTGCTCCGTGCATCCGAAATCGACTACAATCATCTCAATGTCCTATCTTGTTCCCTATGATCTAGCTCTCAAACCCGGCGAAGAAGTCCTGTTCCGTGTTTTGGCCTTCCCCGATGAACCCGATATCCCAACTGACACCTATCAGTTGCAGGAAAAGTACTGCCCCAACCCCGCTTGCCATTGCCAGGAAGCCTTGCTCGAGGTTATCTCCGATACGTCTGGAAAATGGGTAGCCGACATCCGCGTCAGCCTGGACCTGAATGAAAAACCCAACCCTAGATTGGATCTCTCTGAAGACACCGCCCCGTATGCTCAGGCATTGTTCAAGCAGATCGCCCAAAACCTAAACAGCGACCCGGCCTATCTATACCGGTTGAGAGCGCATTACAACCAGGTCAAAGCAGTGGCAGCCGACCCTTCTCACCCTGCTCACTTAACCATAATACAGTGGGGAAAGACCGGAGGCCAACAACCCCCCGCTGCCAAACGCAAGAGAAAACGCCACTGATTATCCCATCCTTTGAACACACAAGCAGAATGGGTCAATAATTTAAGACAACTCGTTTTGGAATTTATTGTGGAATTATAATAGGTGGCAAAATTCTCATAAAATTTCAGAAAAACCGCGAAAAATCCCGCGCCCGGCTGTGGAAAAGTGGACAGAAAAGCACTGCCCACTTTTCCACAGCCACTACTGCTACTACCTCCCCACACAACCAAAGCCACTCTCTTTGGAGCGGCTAGGTGTACCCTTTCAGATGACAACTCTAATTATTTCGGACAGATGTGCCTAAATCCCCTTATTTAATCCAGATCGGGACAATAATGAAATAGAACTCCCGATGGCAAGATTTATCAAAGATGTTGATTTTACGGGATTCAAGCCGATCCCTTCCCAATTTTCCGGAAAGATCTTTGGCGCCTCTCTCGGCAGCGGGAAGGAGATCATTGGGTGGTACCGGGACGCGACCTGTGAACCGCCAAACTGGAACCTGCAGCCGATCATCACCAAACAGACCGTGGTGCTCACCGTGCCCGCATCCGCGATCAATTGGAAGGTGGATTTCTATAACACACAGACCGGGACTGACATCGTCAGTTCCTCGACCGTCCCTCAAATAGGCAATACGGTTACGATCACACTACCGGATTTTATGGACGATATCGCCTTCAAAATGTATATCCAGAATTAATCCAACCAGAGATCCCAATCTATATTTGGATGGCCGCAGCTCCGACTTAATTGCAGCACCTCCAATTAATTTAAAAAAGGATTCGACATGGATATTTCGGATCAACCTAAGAACGGCTATCGCACATCACGTATGATCCTATGGTCTTGACCGACCCACCGTGGACAAAGCCATGGTCCGCGAAAATCCATCTCGCCTGTAAAAATATTTGAATTGACGCTCATTCTTACTTGTGGTATTATCTCGCCGACAATCAAATAGCCCCAAACGGCACTCTTATCCAGAGAGGTGGAGGGACCGGCCCTGTGAAACCTCGACAACCACCGTGTAAAGCGGATGGTGCCAAATCCGGCAGTAGGGGTAATCCCCTTTGGGATTGCCCGGATATCTGGAAGATGAGAGGGCGGCCGAGCGCCTGCGCAATTGCCCTTTCGTCCGAAGGGGCAATTTCTTTTTTTTTCAGGAGACCAATTATCCATGACAACTACTTTCATGTCCTCGCCCAAGCTGCTGTTCACTTCTGAATCGGTGACCGAAGGCCATCCCGACAAGCTCTGCGACCAGATCGCAGATTCCGTCCTGGACGCCTGTTTCGAGCAGGACCCCATGTCACGCGTGGCCTGCGAAGTTGCTGCCAAGACCGGCTACGTGATGCTGCTGGGGGAAATTACCACTCATGCCTTCGTCAACTTCGACGAGCTGGTCCGCCGGGTGGTCAAAGAGATCGGCTATGACTCCAGCGAAAAGGGCTTCGACGGCAATACCTGCGGCGTCCTTTCCGCCATTGCCAGCCAGAGCCCGGACATCGACATGGGGGTCAGCAAATCGCTGGAGGCCAAGGACGGCGACAAGGACGAGATCGACCTGATCGGTGCCGGCGACCAGGGTATGATGTTCGGCTTTGCATGCAATGAGACGGCCCAGCTGATGCCGATGCCCATCTACCTGGCCCATAAGTTGACCCGCCGCCTGGCCGAGGTTCGCCGGGCGGGCACCTTGCCCTGGCTGCGCCCGGACGGCAAATCTCAGGTTACAGTGGAATATGCCTTAGGCAAGCCCAAGCGTATCGACACCGTGCTGGTCTCCACCCAACATTCCCCCGACGTCTCGCACGCCGACATCCACGAAGGCGTGATGGAGCATGTCATCCTGCCGTCCATGCCGGAGGATATGCTGGACAAGAACCTGAAGGTTTTTGTCAATCCGACCGGGCGCTTCGTCATCGGTGGCCCGATGGGAGATGCCGGGGTCACCGGACGCAAGATCATCGCCGATACCTACGGCGGCATGGGCCGTCATGGGGGCGGTGCCTTCTCCGGTAAGGATCCAACGAAAGTGGACCGCTCCGCGGCCTATGCTGCCCGCTGGGCAGCGAAGAACGTGGTCGCCGCCGGACTGGCAGACCGGATCGAGATCCAGGTGGCCTACGCCATCGGGGTATCGCACCCACTTTCGGTAAACATCGAGACCTTTGGCACCGGAAAGATCCCCGACGACAAGATCGGCAAACTTATTCTTGAGAACTTCGACCTGCGTCCGGGCGCCATCATCCGCGACCTGGACCTGCGCCGTCCCATCTATCGCAAGACGGCAGCCTACGGTCACTTCGGCCGCGACGATGTCCAATTCCCATGGGAAAACACCGACAAGGCCGCCGCGCTCAAAAAAGCAGCCGGGATCTGAAATTCATCCTGCCTGGAGGCAGGATTCGGTAAATCCGAGAGGCCAGGGTTTGTGTTAAACCCCGGCCTCTTTATTTATTGGTGTGCTTCCTGGCTCGCTCGGATGCATTGAGATGAAAATGGGACAGATTGCAGCGGTGGAGCAACTCGTGATCGCGCAGGATTTCCGCCGGCTCCCCTGAGGCCACAATGTGATGGGCCTCATCGAAAACGATAATGCGCGTGGCGATCTGTTCGGCAAAGCTCAGGTCATGAGTGGCGGTGATGAGGGTTTTCCCGGCCTGACACTGGTCCAGGATGAATTCCACCAGCCAGCCCTGGCTCCGCGGGTCCAATCCTGTGGTGGGTTCGTCCAGCAGCCAGACCTCCGGGGAGAGGCTGAGCACCGACGCCAGGGCAACCCGCCTCTTTTCCCCGCTGGAAAGCTGGTGCGGAGGACGCTCGCGTAGCTTTTCAATCTGCAGAGCCTCCAACGCAGCCTCAACGCGGGCATTTACCTCCTCCTTATTCATGCCCAGCTGGAGTGGGGCAAAAGCAACTTCGTCCCACACTGACGGCATGAACAGCTGCACATCGCTGTCCTGGAAAACCAGGCTGACCCGGCGGCGAAAATCATAATTGAAAGCATCCTCCTGAAAAGCAGCTTCAGTCAGGGGATGCCCAAAGGCGCATACCGCCCCTGCGGTGGGAAAATAAAGCCCGTCCAGGATTTTGAGCAGCGTGCTCTTCCCGCTGCCGTTCGCGCCAAGGATGACCAGCCCTTCCCCCGCCTTGACCTTCAGGCTGACATGCTCCAGTGCAGGTATTTTTCCGTCGTAGGCGTAACTGAGGTCGTCCACTTCAAAAATTGGTGTGCTGTCCATGAACAAATCCCGAAACATCGATTGAAATCACCGCCCCAGCCAAACTGCCGCTAGGAAGACGAAAGATACGATCAGGCCGGCCACCCAGTCCGCCCGGTGCATCTGGAAAGTGTCGAGGGTGCGGGGATAGTTGCGGAAGCCACGCGACTGCATGGCCAGATAAACTTCGCTGCTGACCTGCAGAGATTTGCTGAGCAGGGCGCCGGATGTGGCACCGATCAAACGCCGCTCCTCGGCTCCGCTCAGCCTTTGCAGCAGGCGGCTCTTGCGGGAGAGGAACATGTCGGTGGTGATATTGAGCAGCAGGTGGATATAACGGTATGTCATTCCCAGCATCAGGATGATCACGGCGGGCAGCCGTAAAACCCCCAGCGCCTTGAGGACGCTGTTCCAGGGTGTGGTGAGGATGAGCAGGATACCCACCGAGACCGAAGTGCCCACGCGCAACAGGAGAAACAAGGCCGTCGTCACGCCGGTCCGGGTAATGACCAATCCGAACGGAAAATGGATCCAGACCGGTCCCGGGACGATAAACGGCGCCGGCAGGGCAATGAGCCCGGTAAAAAAGGGGATGAACAACCAGACGCGCTTGATAAAAAATCCCAGGGGTACTTTCGAGAAATATGCCGGGACCAGGATTAGAAAGTAAATGGCTGTGATGACAATCAAATTATGGGAAAAACTGATTGCAAGCAACACCAGCAGCGTGGCGATGATCTTCAGGCGCGGGTCCAGCCTCTGCAGGAGACCGGGATCACGGGCAATTCGATCCGCAAACAAGGTCTGCTCCAGCGTATGATTGATATCCACCAGCGTCCGTTCAACAAAGCCATTCCGGCGCCGGCGTTTTGTGGATCGCGGTGAGGCGTTCAATCCAGGGTTATTTGCCTCCATCGGATCGCCCCTTGTGCAGAGTAACCAACATGGTGAACAGCCAGGCTACCACAGCGATGACCACTGTCCCGACCAGTCCCGAAAGGAGATAGCCCAGGTTGTTATTTCCCAGGGCCGGCAGGTTGTATCCGTTGAGAGGCGCTGACCAAAATCCGGATAGTTTTGTCATCCCTTCCGGGATGAAAGACATGCCCCGCAGGATGAGTTGCTGCCTGCCCCATTCTCCCCAAGCGGTGCCGGGAGCGAGCAGCCCCATCGGTACCAGCACGACCAACACAGCCAAAGCAATCCAGACGATGCGCCACCTGGCGAAGCCGCTCTGCTCCGGAGTTATCTCACCCGCCCGGTCCAGCTGCAGAGCAGATTGGTTGGCCCGCTGTAAATAAGCCACCACCAGACCGGTGACCAAAGCTTCAACGGGCGAGGCAATCAAAGCATGTGCCAAGACCATGGCGGGAATGGAAATCGACAGGGGATAAGGCGCATAGAGTGGGGTGCCGTTTGCAGTATGAAATAACATCGGCTGAATGCCAAATTCGAATCCTGTGAAGAAGGCGGCCACGGTCAAACCGGTCCATCCTCCAAGCGCTGCCCCTAAGATGCGCCGCTTCGAGCCGAGGGGCTGGTTCCTTGAAAACAACTGATAGACAGCATAGCTGATATAGGGCAGGACCACCGCCATGTTAAAACAGTTCGCGCCAAGGGCCAGGATGCCTCCATCCCCGAAGAAGAACGCCTGGATGACCAGCGCAATCGAGACCGCGATGGTTGCGATCTCGGGGCCCAGGATGATTGCAGCCAGCGCCCCTCCAACTGCGTGAGCGGTTGTCCCTCCCGGGACGGGAATGTTGAACATCATGATCACGAACGAAGCTGCGGCAAACAGGGCGATCAAGGGAACATTCTTGGCTGTCAGCTTCTCCCGTAATTTCCTGACGCCCATCACCCAGAATGGCAGGACAATGAGAAACATGACGAGCGAGGTCGCTGGGCTGAGATAACCGTCCGGTATGTGCATGGCGGTCGTCGCTAACCAGGCAAACAGGGCAAGATAGTAAATGCCCAGCCATTTGAAGAGGGTTCGAGTTGCCTTGGGATACACGGTTGCCTGCCCTTTCATTCATTCATTCCCATTTTCTACTGGCACTCGGGACACAATCCAAAAAATGTAACATGACTTTCAACAGTCCGGAAACCCGTGGATGCTTCCAGTTCATGATAAAGCGACTCCAGCTGGCCCTGGTCGATCTCCACCTCGCGGCCGCACGCACGGCAGACCAGGTGGTAGTGCTCGGCCTCGGCGATTTCGTAGACGAGGTGACCGCTGGCGGTCAACCTGGATTGGACAATGGCGTTCTCAGACAGCAATTCCAGGGTGCGGTAGACCGTCGTCTCGGTTATGCCGGGCGCAATGGTCTGGGCCAGCTCGAAAATTTGGGCGGGGGAAAGGTGCCCGCCGGACGCCTTGAGGACATGCAGGATGGCATGCCGCTGGGGGGTCATCCGAAAACCCCGGGCTTGAAGTTTTACCGCGAAAGGAGTGGAGCAAGTCATAGATTCCTTATTGCAAAAAGTTACAACAACGATTCTATGCAATAACAGGGTTTTGTCAACCCTTCGAAATAAAGACCGGCAGTCAATATCCTGCCGGTCTTTTCCTTACGTCCCTGGTGCCTGTCAGGGTTCCCACTCCATCTGCGTCAGGCTGAAAACATAGGGCTGGCTGTTAACATACTCCACCCCCACCAAAACGGTGCGCCAGCTGAGCTCATTGCTGGATGGACCGGGTTTGTAGGCTGAATAGAAATTGATGTTCGTGACCTGGGCCGGCCAGGAGGTGTCATAGCTGGCACCGCCGGTCTGTACATGGTCACAATTCAAGGTGTAACTGGCATTGAAGACATCCTGCAGCCCGGGCAGGACGGACTCGTGGAACGAGCCGACGGTTTCCTGCCCGCTGCCCGGTGCAGGACCCCAGTCGATGCTATAGGTGCTGGTAAACACGTAAGCGGCATGCGCCTGGTCATAATTTACAGGCGAACTGTAGCGGTACAAGCGTACGTCCATGCCGTGCACCGGGCTGACCAGGGAAGAGAACTGTGCCCCATCCGCCGTCGTCAGGGCGTGGCCCAGATTCGTCAGCAGTGTATTGACATGTCCATCGGCGCAGAACGCAGCGGAGGCCACGTACTCGGTTAGGTAACGCGTGCTGACCCAGCCTGTGCCGCCGCCCGGGTTCTGAACCTCCACCCACAGATCGCTGCCGGACATGGCCGAGGCCCCGGTGCGCATCACATTCGTCTGCGTGGCACTGAAAGTGCCGACAATCGGATCGCTCGGATCCGGCCCGGAGCGAATGTTGAGCACGTCGGGCGGGGTGACCCGGATCACCGCATATGGACCGGATGGGGACCCGGTGGGGGCGGTGGTGGTGGTCGCCACCGGGAGGGTGGGGGCTGGGGGAACTGGTGTCGAGGTTGGCGCGGCAATCGTGGACGAAAGCGGCGGAGGAGTCTCAGTCAGCGCAGGGGTTGTGGATGAGGTCGTAGAGGCCGCAGCGGGTGTGAACCCGAGTGGGGTGGAGGTGGGCAGGAATGGCGAGGTCGGGAACGGCGGTGGTGTGCCAAACAGGCTCACTGAACAGCTGACCGTGGTCAGAAAAATAAGAACAGCGGCCAGGGTTAATCCTGTGCGGTTCATTGTTCTCTCCTTTCAGTCAAAACCCATCGCCGAAATGATTGTATCACGTCGTGTCCCTCCGGGCCTATCATGCAAATTTTCCCACCCATCGGCGAGGTCTGGCTGCCTGAGGCGGCCGAGCCGAGTGTTTGCCTTGATTTTTTGATCATAAATACATAAGGGAACTAACCGAGCCGGAAGGCAGAATGCAGGGAAAGCCGGTTGGCGGGTGCATAATTCGCGATCCCGTTTATGCGGAAATTTCCCGGTATAGGAACCAACGGCCCTTGCGGTCATCGGCAGACAGGATGATGCGGTCATAGTACAAATCAAAAACCTGATCGGTGTCGGTGCGGACCCGAAAGTAGAAGCGCCCGACTCCGAGCGAGCCGCGCCCCGCAGCAACCGCGGCGTGCTGCGGCTGCATGTTGCGGGCCATCCGCCCGCGGCGGGTGAAATCCGCCCACTCCGCCAACTTCGCGGTCACACGGTAGGCTTTACCCTCCCAGGTAAAACTGTCCGGGCAGGGCGGCGTCTTTTCACGTACAGGCGGCGTATCGAACTGAACCTCGATTTGCTCCCCGATGAAATGGAGCGGCTTGGGTTCCATGGCTCAACAAGTCGAATGAAAGATCCCCGCCACCCTGCGCCCCTGGCGGGCCAGTTCATTGTATAGAGCAACGGCTGTTTTCGTATCGAGAGGGTGGAATTCGATCCCGCGCGAGCGCAGAAGCTCCTCGGTCTCCGGACAGATCCCCAGGCGTGAATAAACACCGCAGCCGGCGACCAATACCTCCACCTCCTTTTCGAAGACCTTGTCGAGATCGGCGGGTTGGATCCCGGGCTGGTGGCCGGTGCCGGTATCCTTCCAGTTCCAGTCGGCTACTCCACCCGGCCAGACTGTACAATCCCGGAAAGACATACTCTCTCCACCCAGGGTCACTTCCATCCGGCCCCAGCCGAGCCCGGTAATCAACGGCATTTCTTCTTCGTTCATCGCATCACCCCTGGGTATTATAAGACCAGTCCCAGACGAAGTAGGCCAGCCCTTTCCACTTTCCCCATTTCTCGAAAGCCTCCTCGACCTGGGCCGGCTGCACCGGCTGGCCGTTGTACCATTCAAATGAGACCACTTTTAAAGCCCAGGAATTGACCGGCAGGAAATCGTACCGGCCCAGAAGTACCAGCAGGTTGGCCGCGGCGTAATTCCCTACTCCTTTAATATCCAGCAGGCGTTTTCGCAGGTCGTGGGTGGGAATATCGTTCGCCTTGAATGCTTCCAGGTCCAGGGCGCCAGAGTCGACACGGCGGGCCAGCTCCAAAATGTAGGGGGCGCGGTAGCCCAGGCGGGTCTCGCTGCGCAAGGTCGTCTCGCCTGTTCTCGCCAGCTGGGTTGGGGTCGGGAAGGCATGCCGGGAAGGATCCCCGTGCAGCGGGTCGCCGAATTGTGCCACCAGGTTGGCAGTCATGCGTTTGGTGGCTGCCCACAGGGTATTGGTGGTCAGGATGGTTTTAATGACATCTTCGAACAGGCTGGGGCAGCGCAGAACCCGCCCCTGCGCGCGCTTTTCGGCGTGCCTCAGCTTCGGCTCAGTGCGCGCCAGGGCATAGAACTCGGAAAAGTCCAGGTCCAGCCCGAGCATCCAGGTGACTTTCCTCTTCACCTCGCTGCGCTCGGTGGCAGAGAAGGTGCCGCCCGCCTCGACGGCAACACCGCCCGGTACTTCGCGGAGGCGCAGCTCAAAGACCCTCCCGGAATCCAACCGGTCGACATAGCTGAGCAGGCCTTTGTCCTGGTCAAAAGTGAAAGGGACCAGCTGCATCCAGCCGTGGGATAAAACCACCGAGCGGAAGGAAAAGGGGGGACGGGCAGTCAGGGTGAGCTTCATGGCAGGATGGTTTCCAAAGTTTAAAACAAAAGGCAATTACCAAAGATAGGGTATTTTTCGATTGTCATTATAGCACTATTGTTCTATAAAGAAAGACGAGATGTTTAGCGTTCAAAATCGAGTTATGGTGGAGGAGCCGAAGCAAAAGGCAACGTTTTGTCCAACTGCAGCAAGCTTATTGCGTTTGCACAATCCTCCTTCGGAACACCCACCAAAGAAGGTGGTTTTCGGTCCAATCGCTGCAAGCGGGTCATGTAGTCAAGGATAGGAACATCGTGTTGACGACAAGTTACCAATACGCTGGCCAAAATCTCGTGGGTCTCCGCTCCTTCTTTCGCCCGATTGCAACCATTCGTTTTTCGGATGATCACCCCTGGCCGGATCTGGCGTTCCGCATGGTTATTGGTGGCATTCAGATCATCCACATACAGAAAACGCAGCAAATGCGGGCGCTGTTTACGCAAACGTCGGGCGAAACGGAGATTATCCGGGTCTTTCAACTGGCGTTGCCTGGAGATCAAGGCGTCCAGTTGAGTTTCCAAGGTCTGGGTGCGCCGGGTGAAGAGGGCCGGATCCAGGTTGGGTTTCTCTGTTTTCAATTCCAGCGCAGCCCGCAACAGGGCGGTTCCATCTCGGGCGAAGTATGCCGCCCGGCCGGTTTTGCTCTCTTCGATCTCTTTCAGATCCAGCAGCAAGTGCGAGAGGCATTTTTGTTTGAGCCAGTCTTCCAGCCTTTTCTCATCATAGGCCAGGAAGCAGTCCGAAGCCAGGATGCCTTTGAATTTCTCCCCCAGGATCTCGATCACCACATCACTGCTGCGATTATCCCGAATGGCATAGACTGTGACTTCCTGGTTCGTAAACACCCACAACCAGCCCGGCAACGTGCCGATCCGCCAGCCGGTTTCATCGGCATGGATCACACGGCTGCGGCGGGCCACTTGGATCAGACCTCGATAGACCGGCCGGGCCTTCCTGGCCAGCCGCCGATCGGCCTGACACCAGCCGCTGCGGCTCACTTGCAGTCTGAAAGCGTCATTGAGCGTTTCGCTTACCTTGCCGTACGAGACCCCCAGGCGATGCTTCAGATCCGAGGCCAGGGCCTTGGCACGCGGCCCCACCATCACCCCCGCGGCTCCCGTTGCTTGCGAGATCTGCTCCGGGTGCCACGAGCGCACCTGCTTGCGACACTTGGCACAGTAGCCGCTGTAGGTCAAATAGCGCGTAATGATCGGTTGGATGTCCGGAATATCTGCCACATACTGCTCGTGCTCATGAATATTCCTCAATCTGCCCCCACACTTCGGGCAGCCATCCAGTTTGGCCACTTTCGTCTCGTTCACCTGCCTGGGCGCAGGCGGCTCCCGCCGGGTAAACTTCCCCTGTCCGGCTTTGCGTCCAGGCTTCTTCGGATGTTCCACCCGTTTGCGACGCGCAAACGGCGTCGCCTGGCGTTTCCCCGCTCGTTTCAATTCCTCGATCTCCGCACGCAGAAGCTCGATTTGCTTCTTCAACTTCTCATTGGCCACCTGAGCCTGAGTCAGTTGCTCCTTCAGCTCAACAATCCGTTGATCCTTCGTGCTGGGTTGGGATGGTTTGTTCCGCGTGCGGCTCATCTTAGAAAGTGTACTGCTTTCCAATTTTCACTACCAGAGTCATTCGACCTGTTTTTTCCCAACCGTTTGACACTGTGCAAAATCTGTTTTGAACGCTAAACATGTACAAGAAAGAGGACTTTTTCCACTGACCGGAGTCAGTACGAAGGACGCCAAGAGAACCATCGGGATCGCTGCACAAAAGGGCTCATTGGAGGCGGACGGTGGTGCCGGAAATGCACAGGATCTCGTCGGGCATATTCCGATAGTCCGGAGCAAGCACCTTCTTTGGCAGCGGCAGGCTGCCCCACTCGACCTTCGAAACGACCTCGACCTGGAAACCGCTGCGCGCAAAGATGTCGATCAATTCGGTGTATCGCAGGCGGTTGGTGTAGAAGCCTGACGAGCGGACCAGTTTGGACTCCCAGAATTTCTCGCTGAAGCGCAGGTTGTTGAGGGAGGTCTGGAGGTGATCCTTCAAATCGATGACGTGGGTGCTGACCCCGCCCGGGGCGAGGATCCTGCAAATCTCCCCGGCGGTCGCGGCAAACTCGTCGCGCCGCACATGTTCTAGGACGGCTTGCGAAAAGATGAAATCCACACTCCGGTCCGGGATTTTTCTGAGGGAAGAGAGCCCACCGGTCTGGTATTCGGCATTGAGGCGGGAGAGCATCCCCTCCACGTCCGTGCAGTCCTCAAAGCTCGGAAGCTGCAACCCGCGCTGCTGCAGCCATCGGGCAAACTCCTGGTAGGTACGGATGTCCGGCAGTGAAAAGTTGCCCACATCGACCAGGATTGAGCCGCGGAAGCCATAGGCCTTCGCCAGCAAGGCCGAAAACAACGACTTGCCTGGCCCCAGCTCAAGCAAGGTATTTCCAGCATTGCCCCCGATGTCCTCCAGGCCGGCGATATGCAAATGGTCCGTAAATACCGTATGGGCATATTCGAACTCCTGCATCTTGCCGTGCCTGAAAATGCCGATCCGGTTCCAGACCCGATGGGAGAATGGGATCCTGGCCAGGACAATTTTCGCCCCCATTTTCATATACCAGGGGAAAGTCATGCTTTCACCAGCCCCCAGAACAGGAGTCCTGCCAGCAGGGCCAGCGCCGCGCCGAACAGGAACGGCGCGGAAGCCCCGAACCCATGCCAGCCGAAGGCTCCCTGCCAGAGCAGCCCGGCAATCAATGAGGCCGGGAAGGCCGTCAGGCCAATGGCGGCGTTGTAAAGACCGTAGGCCGTGCCGCGCCGCTCCGGGGTCACCAGGTCGGCGACGAGAGCTTTCGAAGAACCCTCGGTGGCGGCGTAATAGATGCCGTACAAACCGTACAGCGCCCAGACGTGCCAGCCGGAGGACGACAAGCCGAAGCCCAGATAGACCAGCCCGTAGGCGATCCAACCGGCGATGATCAGCCGCCGCCGCCCCAGCCGGTCCGAAAGTGCCCCCAGCGGCCCGGCCAGGATAGAGTAAATCAGGTTGAAGGTCATCAGCATGAGCAGGATCTGCAGCACATCCAGGCCGCGGTTCTGGCCAAGCAAGATTATGAAAGCGTCCGAGGAGTTGCCCAGAGTGAACAGGACCAGCACAAGCATGAACAGCTTAAAGCGGGTGTCCATCCCTTTCAGGCTCAGGGCCGGCACCTTCGATTTGCTGCGAATGCCGGTATCCCTTGCGCCAATGGCCAGTACGATCACCGCTAGCACAGCCGGGAAAATGCTCACCAGCACCGCAACCTGGAATGTATGACGGGTCAAGTCGGCTGCGCCGCGTTCCGTCAGCCAGACGATGAGGGCGGCGATCGCTACGCCGAAGAAGGCCCCGGCGGTATCGCCAGCCCGGTGAAGCCCGAAAGCCAGGCCGCGCTGCTTCTCATCGATGCTGTCAGCCACCAGGGCGTCTCGCGGGGCCGTGCGGATGCCCTTGCCCAGGCGGTCGGAGACGCGCACCCCCAACACCCAGCCCCAGGCATCCGCGATGAACAGGAACGGCTTGGAAATGGTCGATAGGGCATAACCGACCACGGTGATCCATTTGCGCTCCCCAAGCTTATCGGAAAGGGCCCCGGAATAAATCTTCATCAGGCTGGCAGTGGTCTCGGCCAGGCCGTCGATCAGGCCGATGACCGCTGTCCCGGCGTTGAGCACGTTGGCCAGGAAAAGCGGCACCAGGTTGAAGATCATCTCCGAGGAGACATCGGTGAAGAAGGAGGTGGCTGTCACCACCCAAACGTTGACGGGCAGGTTGCGCAGGCCGGTTTTATTGTTCTCCATAAATTCCTCGAATTATTAAAGAAGGGCGAGAAACGTCTCGCCCTTCCGAATATATCACGGAAAAAGGCGCCTGGCCTTGACCTCTGCCACGGCATCCAGGCGGTAACGGTACAGACGAGCCGGGCGGCCCTCACCAACGCGCCGGTGGGAGGTTGCCTCGATGATCCCCGAGTGAAGCATGCGCCGCCGGAAATTGCGCTTGTCGAGATGTTCACCGAGGATGATCTCGTATGTGTGCTGGAGCTCTGAGAGGGTGAACTCCTGCGGCAGGAGCTGGAAGCCGACTGCGCTGTATTCCAGCTTGTAGTGCAGTCGGCGCAGGGCGTAAGCCAGGATTTCTGCGCTGTCGCCCGCGAGCGGCGGACACGACGCCACCGGGAACCAGCCTGCCGGGTGGTTGGAGAACAGATGTGTGCTGGACGGAACAAGAGCGAAATAGACCACGCTGACCGCGGGGCGCTGCGTCCCACCGTAGGTGTAAAGCTGCTCCAGATAGGCCTCCCGCCGGTCGATCAGGGCCGAGAGCACACGGTTGGCGGCCTCTTCCAGCGGCTCGGACTCCCCGACCTCTGCACCGGGCAGTCCCCATTGGTCCGCCTGCCGCGCAAGCAGGACCTGCAGGGCATCCTCCCTCAGGATGAACAGGACGACATTGACTACCAGCGTCCGGGGGGACATTAACCGCCTGCATGCCCTCTGCCATCCAGGCTGCCTGGATTGTCCTGTCCCGCCTCCTCGGGAGGCTGGTTGTGGAGCAGCTTGCGCGGCTGGCTGACGGCATAATAAAGGGTGACCAGGGACATCAGCACGCCGAAACCGCCCAAGAAAATGCGCCCAGTGGTCGGATCCACCGGCCTGGTCGCAGGATTAATGCCAATTCCAACCTCCTGCACAAAAAGATGTTCGCCAGCGCCAAATCCTGCCCACAGGCAGATCACGGATATGGCCGCCAGTATGAGCAGGCCAAAGCTGAAATTGATCCAGCTTTTCAGGCGATCATCCTGCCCGCGAGCACCCACGGTTTTTTGGAAAATGGACCAGACGCCGGCAACCATAAAACTAAAGCCGAAGACCGCCAGCACCCAGCGCGGAGCCTGGATCTCGGACGGGTTGATATAGAGGATGCCAAAGGCAGTCGCCACTATCATGGCGCCTATCAGCATAAAAAGGATGCCGACGGTATAACTGGGACCACGTGAGCGGGGTGAAAAATTTTTGGTTTGAGACATGGTTTCTCCTTTCCACCAATTCATCCTTCAGGCAGGTGCGGCGAGGAAGGGTATCGTTCATGGGTCAGTGCCAGGTCAAAATCCTTCAATCTCGCGACAAATCCCTCGGGCGGGTCCTGCAAACAGACTGAATTCATTATACAGGAGGGAGGGCTCGAAGGGAATCACCATTTTGCAGGCAATCCGGGGGTTCATTCTCAAAATGGTGAATTTCACATCCTGAATATACAGGCTGAATATACAGGCTTGACAAAATCCAGCTATTACATTATATTCGGAAATAACCGAAATAATAGAAAGAGACTATGGCCAACCTGACACCGGTCGCTCAAAAGTTCGTCGTCCACTGGGGGGAGATGGGGGAACGCTGGGGCATCAACCGTACCGTGGCCCAGATCCACGGGCTGCTCTACATCTCCTCCGCGCCGCTCAATGCCGAGGAGATCAGCGCCACCCTGGCTGTGGCGCGCTCGACCGTCAGCGTCGGCCTGCACGAGCTCGAGAGCTGGGGCATCGTCAAGATGGTCCATGTCCTGGGCGACCGCACGGACCGCTTTGAAGTCAAGGGGGATGTGTGGGAAATGTTCCGCTGGATCGTCGACTATCGCAAGCGCAGGGAAATTGATCCCACATTGAACATGCTGCGGGAAGCGGTCGCAGAACTCGATGAAAGTCGAGGGGATGCCCATTCCAGGGAAAAGCTGGTCGATATGCTCGATCTGTTCGAGACTGCCGATTCGCTTTACTCACAAGCCAAAAAAGTTCCCACAAAAACGATTGTCCGCATCGCCAAGATGGGCGATATCGTCGGCAGGCTTTTAAAACTCTTTCCTGAAACTTAGCTCTATATTTTTTTGACCAGTAATTTCGATTTATACCGAAATATCCGACACAACAACAATGATCAACACTCAAATCACCCTTCTCGATCCTGTCGATGAGCAATTGCTGGAAGTTGAAACCCTGCTCCTTTCCCAGGTTGATGCCCACGCCTCGGGTCTTGAGTTGGCCCTCGCACAGCTGATCGAAGCAGGTGGCAAGCGTATCCGCCCCAGGATCGCCCTGCTGACTGGAAGCATGCTGGGCGCCGATCCGGGGCAACTGCTCTACCTGGCTGCAGCCATCGAGATGCTGCACACTGCCAGCCTGGTTCATGACGACCTGATCGACGGGGCCTTGCTGCGGCGCGGCATGGAGACACTCAACGCCGGCTGGTCCCCTTCGGCAAGTGTCCTTGCCGGAGATTTTGCCTTTACCAGGGCAGCCCAGTTAATCCTCGGCACGCGGTCCTTCCCGGCGATTGATCTTTTCAACGAAACCATGGTCCGAATGGTAAGCGGAGAAATCACGCAGCTTGCCAGGAGGCGAAGCACGGCCAGTCGCGAGGAATATTACCTCTGGATCCGGGCCAAGACCGCCTCGATGTTTGAGCTTGCCTCTGGCGCAGCTGCGCTCCTGAGTCCGGGAAAGGCTGGCCTGGCTGAAACCGCCCGCCGGTTTGGGTACGGAACTGGGATGGCCTTCCAGATCGTGGACGACATCCTGGATTTCGCCGGAGACCAGGCAACCCTCGGGAAACCGGTAGGCAATGACCTGCTACAGGGGACGATCACACTGCCAGCCCTGTATTATCTCGAGGCCCACCCAGATGAACCGATCCTGCGCGCCGTCATCAATCGCAATGCGATCGACAAGGCCAGCCTCGCCGGGTTAATTACCTCCATCTGCAGAAGCCAGGCAATCTGCCAATGTCTGGAAGATGCCCACGATTTCCTCCGGGACGCCCTGGAGGCGCTGAACGGGCTCCCGGATGGAGTGGAACGCCAGGCCCTGGCTGAGATCGCCACCTCAACACTCACCAGGAGCACCTGAGGCGGCCATCCCCAACAATTGACCACCTCTCTTGAAAAAAGGAGAACTAAAACATGCACAACATCAAGCTCATCTCCGGCATTCTGAGGCTGCCCTTCCTGGTTCTGACCCCGGCATGTGTCCTGCTCGGATTGGGGAGCGCAGTCTGGACCTCCGGCCGGATCAACCCGATTTACTTTTTCCTCTTGCTGGTCGGGGCTCTGTGCGCCCACGTGAGCATCAACGCCTTCAACGAATACTTCGACTTTAAAAGCGGGCTGGATTTCAAAACCAGGCCTACGCCTTTCTCCGGCGGCAGTGGGACGCTGCCGGCGCGTTCCGACCTGGCGCGCACGGCCTTGTCGATCGCCTGGGCAGCCTTTGCGGTTACTTCCTTGGTGGGATTATTTTTTGTGGATCTGCGGGGACCGGCCCTGCTGCCCCTCGGGGCGCTGGGATTATTCCTGCTTTACGCCTACACCCCCTGGCTGACGCGCAATCCCTTCCTATGCCTGATTGCGCCTGGGCTGGGTTTCGGACCGCTGGTGGTGTTGGGCACCTATTTCGCCCTCACCGGCCAATTCTCCTGGACGGCCTTCGCTGCTTCGCTTGTGCCTTTCTTCCTGGTCAGTGACCTTCTGCTCCTGAACCAGTTCCCGGACGTTGAAGCCGACCGCAGTATCGGGCGGAGGCACTTTCCGATCCTCGCGGGAAGACGGGCGAGCAGCCTGATCTACGGTTTGTTCCTCCTGCTGGCCTGCCTGACCATCCTCCTGGGCGTCCATTTCGGGATCCTGCCGCGGGTCAGCTACCTCGGGCTCTTGGGCCTGATCCCGGGCTTGCCGGCCGGAGTCAATGCTTTCCGTTATGCAGAAGACATCCCCAGGCTGACCCCATCCTTGGGAATGAACGTACTGGTCAACATTCTCACGCCGTTGCTGTTGGCCATTGGGCTGATGATCAAATAAGGGGAGAGGTCACGCTCTGGGCCTAGGAGCATACCCGAGGGAGCGTCCCAAAATCATTCGCAGGAAGGAATCATCTATGCGCATTCTTCTTATCAACCCGCCTCACCCGTCGATCGGCAGCCGGATCCCGCGTGAGCATCTGCCGCCCCTCGGCCTGCTGTCAGTGGGCGGCTCCCTGATTGATGCAGGTCACTCGGTCCAGCTCCTGGATGCGGAATTTGGCCCCATGTCGATTGGGAAAATCGTTGAGCAGGCTGAGACTTATGCGCCCGATGCTCTCCTTCTCGGCCATTCCGGATCAACTTCCGCACATCCGTACATTGCCGAGGTCACCCGTCATTTGCATCAGGCTCTGCCTCGGGCCCGGATTATCTATGGCGGCGTTTTCCCGACCTATCACTGGCGGGAAGTCCTGGCCGAGGAGCCACAGATTGACGTTATCGTACGGGGCGAAGGGGAAGAGACGGGAAAGCGTGTCATCCGGGCCCTGGAAACAAATACCTCGCTGGAAGACATTCCCGGGATCGCCTTCCGGAATCAGGGACGGCCATTTGCCACACCGCCTGCCCAGTTGATCCGCGATCTGGATGCATATCGGCTCGGCTGGGAGCTCATCGATTTCAGCCGGTACAGCTACTGGGGGAATCGCCGGGCCGTCGTCGTTCAATTCTCCCGCGGCTGTCCGCATGTCTGTAATTATTGCGGCCAGCGAGGATTCTGGACAAGCTGGAGACACCGGAATCCACAAACATTCGCGGCAGAACTGGCCTGGCTTCATCGGGTACATGGGGTTGAAGTGGTTAATTTTGCCGATGAGAATCCGACCTCATCAAGAGCCGCTTGGCGCGCCTTTCTCGAAGCTCTCATCGCCGAAAATGTGCCTCTCACCCTCGTCGGTTCCACCCGCGCGGATGATATCGTCCGGGATGCGGATATCCTGCACCTCTACAAGAAAGCGGGTGTTGCACGCTTCCTGCTCGGCATCGAAAGCTATGACGAAGAAACATTACATAAAATTCGCAAGGGCGGGACAGCCACAAAAGATCGGGAAGCCATACGGCTGCTTCGAGCGCACGGAATCCTTTCCATGGCAACCTACGTGGTCGGGTTCGAGGAAGAGACACACCGGGATTACCTGCGTGGGCTGAAGCAACTGCTCTCCTACGATCCCGATCAGATCCAACTGTTATATGTGACCCCCCACCGTTGGACGCCGTATTACCGGTCAGCGGCAGAACGACAGGTCATCCAGACGGACAAACGAAAATGGGATTATAAGCACCAGGTGCTTGCCACCCGGCACATGCCCCCCTGGCTGGTCCTGGCATGGGTGAAGTTTATAGAAGCCGTCCTTCAGCTGCGTCCGCGATCTCTCTGGCGAGTCATTGCTCATCCGGATCGATCCATACGGGCTGCCTCGTGGTGGTATTACTGCATCGGTCGGCAGGTGTGGCCCTACGAAATATGGAACTTCCTGTTCCACGACCGGCACTGCAAGGAGGGTCCTAAGCTCATTGAATTCTGGGGTGCCCCTCAGGACGGCGAAGAAAAAGCGATGGAGACCGGCAATGAAAAAACGGCGGGAAGATCCTAGGCGGTTACCTACTCCACTTTCCTATTTCCACGCTGCTTGAGCCATTTGAGCAGTTTGTCGGTGGGCCAGGCATTGATTACATCTTCCTTGGTCAGCCAGGCGCGGCGGGCAATGGCTACCCCGAAGGGCAGCACGTCGAAGCCTGCCGCGTTATGGGAATCCGTGTTGATGCTGAGAGGAATGGCCAGCTCTTTGGCACGGCGGGCGGCACCATCGTCCAGGTCCAGGCGGGCAGGATCAGCGTTGATCTCCAGCGCCACCCCGCTTTCCGCAGCAGCAGCCAGGACAGCGTCCATGTCCAGGTCCGCCCCTTCCCGGTCGGGGAGCAGGCGGCCCGTCGGGTGTCCGATAATGTCCACGTGCGGGTTGCGCACGGCATTGAGCACTCGCTCGGTCACTTTTTGGCGCGGCTGCCGAAGAGAGGAATGCAGGGAAGCCAGGACCAGATCGAGCGAGGCAAGGAACTCATCCGGGTAATCCAGGGTGCCGTCTGCCTTGATCTCCACCTCCGTGGCGTGCAGCACGCGGATGTCATCGCCAAGCTGGCGCTGGACTTTCTCGATCTCGGTCTGTTGTTTTTTATGGTCTTCCAGGCTCAAACCGTTGGCCACGCCCAGGCTGACCGAGTGATCCGTGAAAGCGATCACACGCATGCCGCGGGCCTGGGCGGCCCGGGCCATCTCGAGCATCGAGAGTTTTCCGTCGCTCCAGTTGGAATGCACCTGCAGATCAGCGTGAATGTCAGCCGCCTCGATCAGCTCCGGCAGTTTTCCGGCTTTGGCCGCCTGCACCTCGCCGCGGTCCTCGCGCAGCTCAGGCGGGATCCAGGGCAGGCCGAGCGCGGTATAGACCTCTTCTTCCGTGGCACACAGGATTTCACCCGAGCCGTCGGTTTTGGCGAGGGCATGCTCGGAGAGCGACAGGCCCAAATCGAGCGCCAGTTCGCGCAAGCGCACATTGTGATCCTTCGAACCTGTGGCGTACTGCAGCGCGGTGCCGAAGCGCTCCGGCGGATGGACCCAGATCTGGGCGCGCACCCCGTCGCCGAACTCGATGCTGGACTTGGTCTCCCCCTGGCCGAGGACGCGGCTGACGCCAGGCAGGGCAGTGAAGGCCTCCATGACCGGAGCCGAATCCCTGGCTGCCACCAGGATGTCCAGGTCACCCACGGTCGGGCGCATGCGGCGCAGGGAGCCGGCCGGCTCGGCAGCGCTCACGCCAGGGACCTTCATAAGGGCGGCAATGATCTCCTTGGCGAGAGGAAAAGCCCGTCCGAGTGGAATGCGGCCGGAGCGGCGTGCCAGCGACTCGATCCCGGCAACGATCTGCGCCTCGGACTTGGCGCCCATGCCGGGGAGCTCGCGCAGTTTCCCCTCCCGGGCGGCTTTTTCGAGTTCTGAGAGCGTCGTGATGTCGAGCTCCTTCCAGATCAAGGCAACCTTCTTGGGCCCCAGTCCGGGTACCTGCAGCCATTCGGCCAGGTGGGGTGGCACCTCCTTTTCGAGCTTCTCGAGGAACTCGAGCTTCCCGGTGCGCAGCAGCTCATCGATCTTTTCTGAGATAGCCTTGCCCACACCAGGGATTTCTTGCAGCTTGCCCGCTTTCCAGATTTCATTGACATCCTGGCCCAGCGCGGTCAGGCTCTCGGCTGCCTTGCGGTAGGCCAGGGTTTTGTAGATGATCTCGCCTTTGATTTCCGATAAATTGGCGATCAGGGTGAAGGTATCGGCTAATTCGCGATTGTTCATAGCATATCCTTCCTGTGGGCTTGTACCGGTATATTTTTAGCATTATATGCTCAAAACCCGCCAGTTTGAGGGATGACTCTGTTGTCAGGAAACCACTGAGGTGATCACATGATTTATAATTTCAACCATGACCTTCCTGGCTAATCTTGCTCATATCCTCGCTTTTTTGGGGGGCCTGATCCTCGTCGTATTGACTTTGTTTTCAGCCTTATCGACTTTCGTCCTCCCGCGCAGCGCCCGCAGTCGACTGAACCGGTTGGTTTTCGGCGTATTGCGCAGGGTGTTCGATCTTATCCTGCACTTTGCGAAGACCTATCGCCGACGGGATGCCATCTTGGCTTATTATGCACCAATCGGGATGCTGCTGCTGCTCCCGACCTGGTACATCTTGATTTCATGTGGGTACACAGCCATGTACTGGGCCGTGGGTGGGCAAGGTCTATTTGATGCCATTCGGCTCAGCAGTTCATCCCTGCTTACGCTCGGCTTTGCCGATCCCAAGAATTTTATTCTGACCGCGATCGTTTTTTCCGAGGCGATGATCGGTTTGATCCTGGTGGCCCTGCTGATTGCCTACCTGCCGACCACATACGCCGCATTTGCGCGCCGGGAGCAGGCAGTCAACATGCTCGACGTGCGGGCAGGCAACCCGCCCTCCACCCTGGAGATGCTCCTGCGCTTTAAACGTATCCATGGCCTGGATAAACTGGGCGAGTACTGGCGTTCATGGGAGACCTGGTTCGCGGATATCGAGGAGAGCCACACGACGCTGCCCATGCTGGTCTTTTTCCGTTCGCCGCGTGCCGAGAACTCGTGGATAACCGCTGCGGGTGCCGTCCTGGATACCGCCGCATTGACCCTTTCCTGCCTGGATGTGGCCTACGAACCGTCTGCAGCGCTTTGCATCCGGGCCGGATACCTGGCCCTGCGCCGCATCGCCAATTACTTCGATATTCCCAATCCGCAGGAACCTCGCTTTCCCACCGACCCGATCAGCGTCCGCCGGGAGGAATTCGAAGCGATCCTGACCCAGCTCGAGGCGGCCGGCTTGCCCATTCGCCCCGACCACGAACAGGCCTGGAAGGATTTTGCCGGCTGGCGGGTGAACTATGACCGTGCCCTGGTCCAGTTGTGCGCCCTGGTGATGGCCCCGCCGGCGCCATGGTCCAGTGACCGGACACCGGCCCCCCCTCCCGGCGGGAGCTGAACGAACACTGGGCCGGGCGCCGGAGCGAGCGTTAATTCTGCGTGGATTTGGGAACCGGCTTCAGGAAATACAGTTCCAGGAAATAAAAGGTGAACGACAGGATGAAGTTGGTGGCCATGCCGTGGGAATCGCCGTCGTTTTGAAAACCGGATAGGACGAAGAGCAGCCCGGTGATAGCTGCCAGGCTGGTGGTGATGAAAGCCAGGACGCCGAAGACCTGCACGCTCCTGACCCAGGAGCGCAGGGACAGGATGAGGCTGACCACGGAAATGACCACCAGGATGATCCCCAAGGCGGCGTGGAACGGGGCTGCGCCTCCCGCCTGGTTGAGTGCATGATTGACCCCGTTCGAGATTCCATTCAAGGAAAACCCGATGGGGGGAATAGATGGCGGGTTGGCGATGTTGACGGCCATGCCCAATTCGAACTGGAAGGCGAGCAGGGCCAGGGTTACCATGACCAGGATTCGTAAAGCTTTTTGTCGTTTGGGAACCATTATAAAATCCTCCTGTGGCCCAATTTTACATTGTTTGGCGGCTGCGCTCAAGCACCTGTCGGTCGGAACAGGATCACAGGGACAGGGTTCCCGGGAGATTGCAAAAGGGACAATTTGCTAAAGTGTGATACCATTCCCTCGCCATGAACCACCAGGACCATGTCAACCTTTTACGCCCTGCCAACCTGCCTCCCGGAGGCATTTGGGCAGACCTGGGGGCGGGTGCTGGCGCTTTCACCCTGGCACTGCGCGAGCTCGCGGGGCCGCAGGTGGAAATCTATGCCGTCGACCGGGACCGCGGCTCTCTGACAGGGCTGAAGCGCAACTGGCTCCAGCTCTTTGGCGAATCGCCGCACCTGCATGTGATCCATGCTGATTTCACCCGCCCACTTGGGCTGCCCCCCCTGGACGGGATCATCATGGCGAATTCCCTGCATTTTTTCAAGGACAAGGAAAAGATGTTGCGCCACGTCGGCTTGTTCCTGAAACCAGGCGGGTCGCTGCTGCTGGTCGAATACAATGTGGATTCGGGCAACCTCTGGGTACCGCACCCATTAAGCTTTAAGACCTGGCACAGCCTGGCACCGAGGGCCGGGTTCGACGAGCCGAGGCTGCTTGCCCTCCGGCCATCCAGTTTCCTGCGAGAATTTTATTCGGCGGCAACAAATATAATTGCCGGGGCATGAAGGTCCCCCTCTTTGAGCATGCACTCCAATGGGGCTAAGCGGAGCAGGCAAGGCTAACTGGGAGGATAACCCAACTCTTTCATTAACTGCGCCTCGGATTTCTTCCCGCCAGCGCCCATCAGCTCCTTCCAAAAATCATCGTCATACCGCCTCGACCTGACCGGCAGCGGCATCGGGACGCCCCAGCCCAGCAGGAGCACTTCCTCCTTGGGCTGCAGGCGGGAAAGCATGCCGCGCAGCGCCTCGCGCCCCGCGAGGCCCGAAAGCACGGCATGGATGTCGTCCTCGTCGCCCAGCCAACCAGAGATACGCGTCCCCAGCTGTGACAGCACCTCGTCGTAGATCTGCGACGGGCGCTGGTCAATGATCAGCAAGGTGACGTAATATTTGCGCATCTCACGGGCGATGGAGGCAAAGGTAGTCTGGGCAGCCATCTCTCGATTGAGCAGCTTGTGGGCCTCCTCCACCACGATCACCAGCTGGCGCGGCTCGTTCTTACCACTGGAACGGAAGGCGTTGGTGCGTGTCTCCCAGACGTCCTTGATCTTGCGCGTCAGCAGGTTGGAGACCAGCAAATAGTCCAGGTCGGATTCGAAATCGGCGAAGGACAGGATGACGTGCTGCCCGGCCTCGAGCGCCTTGACGATCTCGCCGATCGTATCCGCGGCGGGTTTCTCGACGATGTAGGGCTTGTGGAACAGGCGCTGCAGCTTGGAATGCAGGCCCTCGGCAGCCAGGTCGTTGACGCCTGCCTGGCGGGCCCAGAAGGCCACCGAGTTTGGCGCCGGGGTTTTCTTGCCGTCCTCCGTCTCTACAACCGCGCCGTTCTCCATGGCGCGGAAGGCGGAGAACCAGCCTTTCGTTCCGAAGGTCGAAACCAGCGCCTCCAGCGTGGTCGGGGTGGTCTCCTTGAGGTTCAGCTCGCGGGTCAGCAGCTCGATGTCGGCCGGGGAGATGTCGGGCATGGCGATTTCCAGGTTGAAGTCTGGGGAATTATTGCGAATTTTAGCCCCCGCGCCCAACCCGACCACACGCACGCGGGAGGCAAATTTGGATTTCAACCCGGTGACGCGCGCCCCGGTATCCGAGGCGGTGTCGTCGAAGCCGTACTCGTTGTGCATATCGAATACCAGAACCGAGGCCAGGCCCGCGTGCATCAGTCCTGCCAGCACGATGCGGGTCAGGAACGACTTGCCCGTGCCGGTTGCGCCGAAGACGCCCGACGAGCGCTGGATGAACCTCTCCAGGTCGATGCACACCGGGTGGTTTTGTTCGCGGGTGTAGCCGATGACAAAATTGCCTTTCGCCTTCGGATCCCCGAAGATCTCGGCAATGTCGCCTTCCGAGGCCAGCCGGACTGGGGTGTGGTGCGGCGGGACAGTCTTGACCGGCAGCGGGCGTGGCCGGCGATCAGCGTGCTCCTTCATCCAGGCCTTGTACTCAGGCGTGCCCGGCTCAGGCCCGCGCTCCAACATCAGAGAAGGCAGCACCTCCAGGTTGGTATAGAGCGTCTGCCCATGCAGGGCCCGGGCGATAGCGGGCGGGAAGCGCGTCTCGGACTGCTCATCGGCGAAGCGCGGGTCGGTGGCACCCAACTGCAAGTCGGTAACCAGGCCGTAGTACTCGTAGTCCCCGCTCTCGATAACCACGAAGGCACCTTCCTGGACTTCCTGCGAGGGGACGGTCAGGCGGACGCGAAAGTTTTCCTTCAGACCCCCGCCGACAATATACCCGATTGATGATTGAGCCATAGGACCTCATAAATTCGGTATTTTATTTTTTATCCTGCTCCCAGCTGAAGGGCGTGCTGGATGTCCTCTGCTATCATTTTTCGTTTGCTCTTCTCCACAAAGAAAGCCGGTCCTGCCTGGAGGTAGGACGGATAGGCACGCGCCCCGCGGAAATAGAACTCGCCGCCGCGGATCTTGTAAGTTGCTCCGGAGGGGATGACGCGCGGCTCCCCATTTCGTTTGGCAATCATATTCATAGCTTTGATAGCCACATCGCCCATCAGCAGGTAGGCTTTGATATTCGGAAACTGGGCGATCTCGTTTTCCAGCAGGCGCGAGCAGTGCTGGATGCTGTCGGTGGCAATGCCGTAACCGGTCTTGCCACATTTGACCGCCGTGGTCAGGTAGACGCCCAAGCCAAGGATATCCTGGATGGAAGACACCTTCGCCCCGGCATCCTGAAAAGCCAGCAGGGTAGTCTGGGCAAAGAGCGCCTGAGGCCCGGCATAGTAGTAATCGGCCTGTTTTTCCGGGGCAGACTCCGAGATCAGCAGGATGCAGACATCCGCCGGGTCGAGTTCGATGTCAGGGACAATGTAGCTCACCGGACAGGTATCCAGGCAGGTGAAGTCCGCACATTGGATCCTATCTGCGATCTTCATTTATCACTCTCCTTTCGAACGGAGACGAACATTCCGGAATCTTTCGCAATATGGAAAATGCCGTCTCGAGATTCCATTTCGTGCGCCACAAACGCTATGAACTGCTCCTGTCTTTTCTGCGGGATAAGAGTACGAGCCCACCCGGATAAAATGTAGTCCACGAGTGGAGCGACTTCGGTTACTTCCAGGGCATCTTCGTAACGGTAGACCTTGATTTTCGTAAACCATGGGATAAGCTGCTCCATTCCATTCTCAAGGTTGAATGAGTCGGCCACCCTGCCCCAGGAAGCCAGCCTGACATCAAATTTGCAGATCAGGTCAGCCATCTCACGCAGGTGTCGTTCCCCGACGGTGGAAGCATAGAAATATCCTGCGGGTTTCAAGACACGCCGGATTTCCGAAAGAGCTGCCGGCCTATCCGCCACATGATAGAGCATATGGTTGGCGATGACGGCATCGAAACATCCGCTTTCAAGGGGAATAAATCCGGCGTCGAAAATTCTGAACTGAAATTGCCGGTCCGTTCCAAGATTTCGCCTGGCTTCTTTCAACATTCCCGCCGAAAAATCCGAGAGAACGATCTCCCAACCAATGGGAATCCGGTCAAGGTTGTCCAGCCAGAGGTAACCCGGCCCACAGCCCAACTCTAATATTCGGCATTGGGCAGGCAGGTAGAAATGATCGAAGACCCAAGGGTGCCAGCCGACTGTGTTCACACTAAACCGCTGGTGGAGTTGGATGCGCGCGTTTAAATTCGAAGCATCCCTGTACTGTTTCTCCAGGTACTGCTGGTCAGTCAGCTTTGAGAGTGGCATGGCGAGACTCCTGAATCCGCTGGTTGGCTAAATCGACGTAGGTTGCGTCGACCTCGTAGCCGACGTAACGCCGCCCGCTTTTCATAGCCGCAATGGCGGTCTGCCCGGAGCCCATGAACGGGTCGAGCACCACTTCGCCCTCGAAAGTGTAGAGTTGGATCAGCCGACGCGGCAGCTCGACTGGAAAAGGCGCCGGGTGGCCGACCGAACGCGCCCGCTCGGCAGCGAAATTCCAGACCGACTTGTTGAATTCCAGAAATTCATCCCGGCTGATGGTGCTTTCGCGTTTGGCCGGATTTTCACGCTTGAATGTGCCCTTGCAAAATACCAGGATGTACTCGTGCACATCGCGCAGGGTCGGGTTGGCGGCCGATTTCCATGAGCCCCAGGCGGTGGACGGGCTGGCGCTGGCCGCCTTGTTCCAAATGATCTCGCCGCGCATGAGAAAACCCAGGCGGCTGGCCTGCTCGGTAAAGTAGCCATGCAGCGGGATGTAGGGCTTACGGCCTAAATTCGCCACGTTAATGCACATCCGTCCGCCGGGAACGAGGACGCGCCAGGTCTCCTTCCATACCCGTCCCAGGAAAGCCAGGTAATCGTCGAGGGTTAGATCATCATCGTATTCCTTGCCTGAGTTATAGGGCGGCGAAGTGACCATCAGGTGGACACTAGATTCCGGCAGCTCCGTCATTGACTCGGCAGACTTGCAGTATACGCGGTCGAGACCCTCAGGCGGGATCGGATTCTCGACATAGGCCATCTCCTGTGCCTGCGGCAGGCCGTCGTAGAGCTTACCTGCATAGAAAGCGGAGGAGTCGTGGCCGCGGCGGCCGGGGGATCCGAAAGCGGAGGTCTTGGTGTTTTTACGCTTGGTCATAGTCTGAACACAGCTGCCTGGTGCCCCTGGTGATTAAATAACCACTTCACTCAAGGCACCAAGCACGGACATCAAGGCGGGATAATCATCGCGCAACAGTGTGATCAATTCTTGCGTGGCCTGCTCGACCCACTTTTCGTCCTTGGTTTTTTGTTTCACATCCAGGATGTGCGCCGCCAGTATCTCACCGATCGGAATATCCTTCGCCTGCAGGATATGGCGAAAATATCCAAACTTCCCGGCAGCTGTAAATTTCAGCAGCTCCTGGTCCGAGCACAGGGTGATCACGTCCAGGCTCAAGGGCGGTCGCGGCGGCAGGTGGTGCGAAACCTTCCCGCCTTGCTCGCACCCCACTGCCAGCACGGACATCTCGACCGGCACGATGCGGTTGACCCGGCTGTCTTTGATCACTTTCTCACGGACTTCACCGGCGGTGACCAGCTGGCGCACCAGCCCGTCGTCGTCGATGTGGATGTCGGTAATCAGGCCGTACACGCTGTAATCCGCCCCGACCGGAGCACGAACCAGCGCCCCCAGAGCGGGAGCTTCCAGCTGCGAGACTGAACAGCCGGCCACAAAACCGGTCGTACCCGCCCGCAAAAGATGTCCGATCTGGATGTGTTCTGTCATTGATCAAAACCTCTTTCTGCCTGCCGCAGCGGAATCCTTGGTAGCCTGCTTGTTGGAAGCCTCGCCCACTTCCCCACCCGACTTGCGCAGTTCAACTGCCAGCAGCTGTTCGATCTGCTGCTTTTCTTGAAGAGTGACCACGGCGGTCTCGTGGGCGCGGTGAAGGATGTACGGGTAAGGCCTGGCACCCAGGATGGCGCACTGCTCCAGGATCACTCGATGCAGCAGGTCAACTTTTGTTTTGTCCTCGGCCACCCAGCCTGGAATTTCAAGGCGCACCGCCCAGGGATGGCCCGGGCTGCCCACATTGAGGTAGAAGAAATGCAGTGCAAGCGGCCCCTCGTAGACCGCTTTAGAACGGGCCTGGAGCGCAAAGACCGCCGAGCGTTCTCCCGGCTGAAGCAGCTGGTCGAACAACCAGAGATCGGTGACGCCGGAGAGGGGATGGCGGTCGTGGATATGGGCGAGCTCGCCATCCGGCGTCTCTGCCACCTCCAGCAGGCGGATGACCAGGTTGGAGCTGGGCTTGTCCACATAGCCAGCGGTAATGACATCGCGTTCCTGCAGCCTGGAGAGAATGTGCAAATATTCCTCCAGCGCCTTCTCATATCCGGAGACCTCGTCGCTTTCACGCGCTTCCCACAACTGGAGCGGGCCGTCGGTGAGGGTGACCAGCGGCGCCGGGACCTCTTTCGACAGATCCAAGAGCTTCTTGCGTTCGGCTATATCCCGCTTCAGGGCAACCAGCCCGTCCGTCCAATGGGCTACTTCGCTGTCAAAAGACAGGGTACTGTCAGTCAGCACGCGTGGGGCATTGTCCGTCCCGGCCGCGATGATGATCGCACCCACGTTGATCAGTCCGAAAAGGACCGGCGCATGCCGGTCCGGCACCACCTGCGACCCATCGGCAGCGATAAGGGTGACATTTTCCACTGAAATAACCCCCGGGCTTTTATGCAGGGCAAGTGGTTCAGAAACCTGCAGGGCGCAGCGCAGATACGGGTCAGCCAGGCGGGCGCGCTCGACCCTGGAACACAGTTCCACCGCCTTCTCCGTCCAGAAGTCCAGCAGGTCACGAGCTTTCAGGCGCAGTCCATCCAGTTCTTCCTGGCGGAGGCGGGCCCCGGCCCCGATTTCATGGATTTTATCGATCACCTGCTGGAAGTTGAGTGTCATCCTCTGCGCCTGCATTTCAATACTAGAACATTTGTAGCAATTTTACATTTAATTGTAATAAAATACAAGGACTGGGGATGCTAGGAACTTTCTCCGGTTGCCAGCGTCATTATAAAGTCATACCACTTTCCAAAAAAGGAGGATTTATGCGTTCCAGATTCGTTACGGTTGTCTCGATTTTGGTGTTCGCTCTCGCCCTGGCTGCCTGCGGCACGGCAGCCGGCCAGGCGCGCACCCTGACGGTCAGTGCGGTCGGGACGGTCACGCTCAACCCGGACATCGCTTACCTCTCCATCGGCGTGCAGACTAACGATATCGACATTGCCCAGGCGGTCAGCAGCAACAACACCCTGGCCCAGGCCGTCGTCGCGGCCCTGCAGAAAAACGGCGTCGAAGCCAAGGACATCCAGACCAGCAACTTCAGCATCTACACCAGTCAGAACATCGACAAGCTGACCGGCCAGCAGATCAGTGGTAATTCCTTCACCGTGGATAATACCGTGTCGGTTACCGTGCGCGATCTGAGTAAGATCGGCAGCCTGCTGGATGCCGCCATCCAGGCCGGTGCCAACAACATCAACAGCATCTCCTTCGACCTGGCGGACAAGACTGCCGCCATGGCCCAGGCGCGGCAGCAGGCCATGGGCAGCGCCAAATCGCTCGCCGCCGAGATCGCCAAGACGGCTGGCCTGAGCCTCGGCGAAATCCAGTCTATCTCCTATGGAGAGAATGGGGTGACGCCTGCCTTTGCCTACGGGATGGGCGGCGGTGGTACGGTAGGCGCTGCCGCTGCACCGTCTGCACCGATCAACCCTGGCCAGATCCAGCTGACCGCTAGTGTGACCGTGACATACTTCATCAAGTAGACTGATTCATTCTCGATCTTCCACCTGGATCATCACCGGGAGGGCGGAAGTTTTTGCCTCCCGACCCTGTCCCTCCCCGCTTTTTCCACGCAGGACACCTCTCGGAGAAAAAATCAAGAGGGATCCGCACTCAGCAGGGGCGATCGGGAACTTTTTTCCGCCTCCGTCGTCATGTAAGGGTACAATACTGACAACCGTTCAAGGAGAACCTTATGCGCAATAAATTCATTTTCCTGACAGCCATTCTGGTGCTCGGCAGCCTGCTGACCGCCTGCGGGCCATCTACCGTGAGCATTCAGCCTCAACCCGTGCAGCGGACGATCACCGTCACCGGCACAGGCATGGTCACCTTAACCCCTGACATCGCCTATATCTACATCGGCGTCCAGACCCAGAACGCCAGCGCGGCACAGGCGGTGAGTGACAACAACACCCAGGCGCAGGCCATCATCACCGCCATCAAGGGTTTCGGCGTGGACGATAAGGACGTCAAGACCACTAATTTCAGCATTAACCCGCAGCAGCAGACCGACAACACCGGTAAACTGACCGGCACGCTCTACATCGTACAAAACACGGTCTACGTCACCGTACGCGACCTGACCAAGCTGGGCGACCTGCTGGACGCGACGGTCAAAGCCGGAGCCAACAACATCAACAGCATCGAGTTCGACGTGGCGGATAAAACTGCTGCGCTCTCCCAGGCCCGCCAGGCGGCGGTCGACAATGCCAAGGCTCAGGCTGACCAGCTGACCAAGGCCACCGGCGTCCAGCTGGGCGACGTTCAGACCATCTCCTATTCCGACAGCACCCCGCCGGTACCCATGGCGTTCGCCAGCGCCAACAATCTGGCAGCCAGCAGCGTACCGGTGTCCGCTGGTTCAATGCAAATCAGCACGACCGTGACGATCGTCTACGCGATCAAGTAACACCACTGTCAGCAGCCCTTGACCCGGACTCCGGCATGGTGTCCGGGTTTTTTCGTTGGAGGATGCCAACCCCCGCATTCCTCCTTTTAGGTATGAACGAAAACGAATGGGCCGGAGCGGTCAGTTATAATTCCCCTCATCTTTACCTCATCCCCACCCGCGCGACGAACAGGAGGCAGCATGTTATCCGTTGGTTATATCGGTCTCGGTCTGATGGGCAAATCCATTGCCCGGAATATCCATAAGGCAGGCTTCACTCTCGTCGTCCACAACCGCAGCCGCGCCCCGGTCGACGAGCTGGCCGCTGAGGGGGCTGTGGCCGCATTTTCTCCCGCCGAAGTCGCCAGTCAGGTGGACGTGGTTTTCACCAACCTGCCGGATACACCCGACGTGGAGCAGGTGGTGCTCGGTGAGAAAGGGATCATCGCAGGAGCGCATCCCGGCCTGGTCTGGGTAGACAATTCGACCATCAAGCCGGCCGCGTCGCGCCAGCTTGCTGCCAGGCTGGCCGAGAAAGGCGTGCTCGCGCTGGATGCCCCGGTCTCCGGCGGAGACATCGGGGCACGGGATGCCACGCTGGCCATCATGATCGGCGGACCGTCCGAAGCGCTGGAGAGAGTGCGGCCGGTCCTGCAAGCGATGGGCAGGACGATTACCCACGTCGGCGAGGCCGGCGCGGGTCAGGTGGCCAAAGCCGCCAACCAGATCATGGTCGCGGCGCAGATGGTCGCCATGGGTGAGCTGTTGATCTTCGCCCGCAAGACCGGGGTTGACCCGCAAAAAGTCATCGAGGCAATCAAAGGCGGGGCGGCTCAGTGCTGGACGCTGGAGGTCAAACCGCCGCGCCTCTTTGCGGGTAACCGCATGCCGGGATTCAAGGCTTCCATGCAGGCCAAGGATTTGAACATCATCCTGGAGACCGCCCGCGAGTATGGAATCCCGCTCCCCTCGGCTGCAGTGGACGCACAGCTTTATAACGCCATGCTCCAGATGGAGATGGGCTCTCAGGACAACTCCGCGGTCATCGGGGTAATTGAGGCACTGGCAGGGATTGAATTAATCCCACCGGACTCCTGGGAACACGAAAGTTAATTCTGGCGCAGCCGGAAGCGCGGCTCCACCCAACAAACGGGAAAGGGAAAAGGATGAAAAAATATTGGCCCACTCTGCGTGACTATGCCCTGGTTGTTGCTGGGGCACTGGTGCAGGCAGTTGGACTGCGTCTGTTCCTCGTCCCGGCGAACCTGGCCTCGGGCGGCATCAGCGGGATTGCCCAGCTCATCAACCATTACACCGGCTGGTACATCGGACTGATGGTCTTTATCGGCAACGTGCCGCTCTTCCTGCTCGGCTGGCGCTTCCTGGGAGGACGGCCTTTCGTCCTGCGCACAATCACGGCAGTGGTAGCCTACTCGCTCTTCACCGACCTGCTTGTCGTGATCCCGTTCTTTCCCAGACACGGCCTGACCAACGACCTGGTGCTCAACTCCCTGTACGGCGCAGTGGTCAGCGGCATCGGCTACGGGTTGGTCTACCGCGCCCAGGGCACCAGCGGTGGGTCGGACATCCTGGCCCGCATCCTCAACCGCTGGAGGGGTGTGCCGATGACGCAAAGCTACCTGCTGACCGACACCCTGGTGATCCTGGCGGCAGGCTTCGTCTTCGGCTGGAAGCAGGCGCTATATGCCATTATTACCCTCTATGTCAGTGGCCTGGTGGTAGATACCACAATGGAAGGCGCCGGCACAGTCCGCACGGCGATGATTGTAAGTGGGGAGTCCGAAACCGTTGCGAAGCGCATCCTCACCGAGATGGAGCGCGGCGCCACCCTCCTGGAGGGGACCGGTGCCTACACCGGTACCGCACGCCCTGTGCTGTACTGCGTGATCAGCCGCTCCGAGGTCCAGCAGCTGAAAACAATCGTCCGTGAAGCAGACCCGGAGGCATTCATGGTTATCGGCATTGCGCATGAGGCGCTGGGGGAGGGATTCCAGCCGCTCAAAAAACAATAAAGCCTCCGTACGGAGCTATTTTCTCGCTGAGCTGGCAGGCATCCTTGCAGCTGCCTATGTGCCGAATTCCAGGGAATATTTCAGCATTCAGGAATGGGGATGGAACCGGTCAAAGAGATCAAAAAACGGGAAAGCGATTCTCCTGTTTTAATTCAAATCCCTAGCGAAAAGTGGGACCGTATCGAGAAACCACGCCGATAATCAAGGCGATCTGCCCCAGATGGTAGAGCATGATGTTCGCTAACCGGCCGCTCTTGATCGGGTTGACGAATTTATCCCAGGCCCAGATGATATCCGACAGGTAAAACAGAAGGGCGCCGGTGCAGGCCAACAGCGAGGGCAGCGCATTCCATTCCGGGCGGAAGATGGTCAGCATGGCCGAAAGCAGCATCAGGGTGATGATCATCCCATAGAGCAGGACCGGTCCGACCAGCCGCCGCAGTCCCCTGGCAGCCAGACTTTCCGTGACACGCCGCAGGAGGCGTGCCGAACCCAGTCCCAGGACAATGGCGAATCCGAATCCCCAAATCGGTGGAACATTTGGCAGCGGGATATTAAAGCCGGCAATGTACATCGACTGCGCCAGCAGGAAGGATGCCAGCCCAAGGACAAACCAGCGGTCGGAGAACATCAAAAAGATGTCCCCGGCAAGCGAGAACACCAACCCCACCCCAAACCAGACCAGGGGAACATAGTCGAAGCGGGAGGTAACCCCCAACCAGGCAATCAGAAAGACTATGACCGCCGGCTTGGCAGCATACTCGACCTTCCGCCAGTTCTTGAAAACGGCGAGCCAATCGCTGACGGCTGCCAGGAAGGTCAGCCCCAACAGGATAACGCTCATTTTGTCCTCCTGAGTTTGTAGCCAAAGCGGCGCAGGGCTGCCTCGTCGTTGCGCCAATCCTTGGCCACCTTAACACGCAGCTGCAGAAAGACTTTTCGTCCGCTCATTGATTCTATTTCTTTGCGCGCCGCGGTTCCAATCTTCTTGAGCATCCCTCCGCCTTCCCCAATGACGATCCCTTTCTGAGAATCGCGCTCAACGAACAGGGTGGCGGCAATAAAGGCATTGCCATTCTCGCGCTCGTTGAACTCGTCAAGGCGCACGGCCAGGGCATGCGGCACTTCCTGCTGGAGATAGACCAGGGCCGCCTCACGGATCAGCTCCGGGGCGATTTCGCGCTCATACTGGTCCGTAACCTGGTCCTCCGGATACTCCGCCGGTCGGACCGGGAGCCGTGTCACCAGACCAGAGAGCAGCTCCGCCTTGCCGTCCCCGCGAGCTGCCGAGAGCAGGAAGAGGCCTGCTCCCGGGACCAGGGCCTGGTAGGCTGCCCGGCGTGCCTCCAACACCGACGGAGGCACCAGGTCGATCTTATTGAGTGCCAGCAGCAGGTTAGGTTCGCGCCGCACTCCCGTGAGCAGGCTGGCCACCAGCCAGTCTTCATCGTCTGGCTCGGTGCTGGCATCGGTCAGGAAAAGGACCACGTCCACCCCGTCCAGGGCCTCCTCCGCTTCCTGGTTGAAGAACTGGCCCAGTTTGTGGCGCGGGGTATGTATGCCAGGCGTGTCGATGAAGACAATCTGCGCCTCAGGCAGCGTCAGGATGCCAAGCTGGCGGTGGCGGGTGGTCTGCGGGCGCGGCGAGACCGCCGCCACTTTCTGGCCGAGCAGGACATTGATCAAGGTGGACTTGCCCACATTGGGCCTGCCGAGAACAGCCACGAAGCCAAAACGAAAATCAGTCATCTTTTACGCTTGCTCAACTTTTTTATTTTGTTTCTTCCACGTTCATGGGTGGTTTTTCTTTAACGCTCCAGTTTATCACCAACACAATGATTACGACGAACAGGGCACCCAGGTTCACCACGCCCAGCGGGAAAATATAGCTGATCGGTGTAGTCCGCGTCAGGCTGATCTCGTGCAGGAAATAGTACCATAAAATATGCGCTGCTCTGGAACCCAGTACACCCAGCCAGAGCAACACCCCCGGGGTGGGGGGGGCAGGGAGGGCATCCGCACAGGGTGCTCGACATCTGGAACGCCTGCCTCCATGGCCAGGCTGACGATCGTGCCTTGGGGAGGAGGTAAGAAACCACCGGGGTAACCACCCGAACTCCGCTATAACGATCTTGATCCACAGAAAGGAGGCGTTTCAGATCACCCCGAGCAGGATGAGAGCAATCCAATGTTTGGCTTTTATAAAGTTCGTTTCGATTTATCATAGTGCGGCCTCCGGGAGCAACCCAAAGATTACTCATTAAGTCAGATTTTTGTGAGATAATAAACTCAGTCAGTGTGCTTCAAAACCAAGAGAAAAATCGAGGCAAATGACCGGTTCTGTTATTGAAGATGGTATTGTAGCTGGTAACTATTACTCGAAATATCCGTATCTACTCACGGGTTTTGGGAAAGGTTGGCATATATGGCTCAAATCAGCGTAATTCTGGGTTCGAGGCCACATCTGGCAATTATCAGCGGTTCTACGCCTATTTCACTACATATTCGGATGCAACGACAATCCTATGAGTAGAAACAAATATTCGACCCGGAATCCTGTTTCCAGGTTTCTAGTGAATTGATTTCTAAACCAGATGGACGGTCTGGTTGCGCAAATAAACCCCTCCTTGATTCACGAAGTAGGATGTGGCGAAGGGGATATCATCTCACGGTATGCACGGGACGGACGGGCTTTGCTGGCTAGTGATTTTTCCGAACAGAGGATTGCCAAAGCTCGCGAGAGCGCGAAGATGAAGAACGTGCAAATTAAATATATGGTTAGAAATATTTACGAGCTGCAGGAACAGGACGCGGCTCCACTTATAGTGTGCAGCGAAGTGCTTGAACATTTAGAATCTCCAGAGCGCGCGGTTGAAATACTCTCCCGGATAGCAAAACCGTATTTAATCATTAGCGTTCCAAGAGAGCCGCTGTGGAGAATGTTAAACATGCTACGGGGAGAATATATCCGTCATCTGGGCAACACACCGGGTCATTTGCAACATTTTTCAAAGTCGGCGTTTTTGCAATTACTGAGTGAACACTTTGAAATCT